>JAISZF010000204.1 GCA_031269415.1 Clostridiales bacterium | reverse complement strand
TAATCGTCTGGCAAAGGCGTCGGCGTTTCTGGTATTGGTGTTTCGGATGTGGGCGCTTCGCTTGACGCGTACGGGATCGGGGACGCGCTTGTCGGCGGGGTTGCGGGAGCAATTGCCGCGGAGGTTTCCGGCGGTTCGTCTAGCGGTTGATTGCTTGCGGCGTCAATGAAAATGAACGTCAACGCGGCGTATATCAGCGTCGCGAGCAAAGCCACGCAGGAAACCGCAATCGCGGCAATAATCCATGACTTTTTACCTTTACGCCGCTCGAGAACAATCAATATCGCGAGAACCGCCGCGAATATCAGAAATAATGAACCAGCCAGCCAAAGCGGCATTTTACTCACCTTTATTCCTCGAAGCTATTCGTCATAATATTCGAAAGGCATGCCCGCCACGGATACGCCTTTTTCTTCCAACTCGCGGATGTCCGGCCACATCGATTCCGGCGGCTCATAGAAACTGACGTAATCTAAATTGGGCAGGTCTTTCAGGACGCTTATATCCGTAATTCCGGCACTTAATCCAATATACTCCAAATCGGCTATGTCTTTCAGGAAATTAATGTCGTCGATCCCGCTGCCCAACAGTTCCAGCTCCTTGAGAAAACTCAATTGTTCACAGCCCTTAACGTTCGTTATATCGCTGCCATAAAGGGACAAATATGTCAGGTTGGTCAGCGGCGCCAACGCGCTGACATCGTCGATTCGCGTGCCGCCGATCCAAAGGCTGTCGAGGTTGACCATGCCGGTTAGCGCGGTAAGGTCGTCATTGTCCAGCGGGTTTTCATCTATCATCAAGGTTTCAAGGCCAACGCTTCCCGACAGCATTGTTAAATCCGAAATACCGCAGTTTGTGGCGACAAGCGAAGTGAGTCCGTTTACATCCACATACGGCGAAATATCGGCAAAATCAGCCTCGTCCACCCCTAATGCCGTTAAATTCGGAAAGTTGGCCAGTATGCTGTAATCCTCAATGGGATTGCCGCGCAGCATTAGATCTTCCAACTGTGTAAGCGACGCCAGATCCGAAATATCGGAAAGCCCCAGCCTTTCCAAATCCAGTTTTTTAAGGTTCACCAACCCCGCCAGCGGCGAGATGTCGGTCACATAGGTATAGCTTAAATCCAATTCTTCCAGATCCGCGCAATCCGCCAAAATGGATATATCGTCCACATACGCCGTACGCAGATCCAGCGCGCGGACAGAAGCGGAAAAATCCTTGCCGCCCAGCGTATACACTTCTTCATCCTGGTTTCTGCGCGAAGCTCCGGCGGTTGTAGCGAAGCCCTGATCCAGCGACGGGACAAAGAAGCTTGTGGGATTGGTAAAGAGTTCGGCTGTTTCCGCGTTTCCATCGTCCCATATCAGCGCCAGTCCATCATCTTCAATTTGCCAGCCGCCTGTCCGGGATACATCGGCAAACCAGCCTTCCTCGTCTTTGATCCTGTACGCGAAAGAGTTGTTTTCACTGAACAGGAATTCCAACTCGCCGTCGTCGCTGTACCAGTCGTTGATAATGAGATCATTATTCGTCATGGCGGCGTCCCCTTCCGGCGAGCCTATGGCGTCTTCCCGCATGTACCAGTATGCGTCAAACGCGCCTTCCACCACAAAAATCAAACTGTCAGACGACAGCAAGGCCTCTTTGCCGTTCATCTCAATATGAATAATATCCACCGGTTCGCCCTGCCCGAAATGCGAGCTTACTCTGCTGAGCGTATAGTCTCCCTCTTCGGTTACGCTGTCCAAGCCAGCGCTATAGAGGCTAAAGGTATTGTCACCGTTCAACGTATAATAATCGCTGTCCGTATCGCCGTACAGATACCAATTGGCGGCCAAGCCAAGATCGGGCGGCGTAAACTCATCCCCGCGCGTAAAAGCCAGCTTCCCGTCTTCGCCATATAATTCGTCCGTCCCGTTTGAAATCAGTGTAATGTCGCCAAGCACATCCACACTCAGCACCAAATTGCCTTCCCAATCCGCGGCGGCCGGCCCGGAATAAGCCGCGTTGGCGAATTCATCATAGACGATAAATTCATCATTCGCGCTGTTGAGCCGAAAAATTTTGATTAGAACTATGCCTTCCAGGCTATCCTCGTAGTCTTCGGGCATATACCACCATCCGTCGTAAGCTTCCAGACTTATGACGCCGACAGTGTCTGCGCTTTGATCCGCCGGATCCGCCGTTTGAGCTGAATTGCCGCACGCGGAAAGTGTCAAGCTGAAAATAATCAGCAGGCATACGATGAATTTTTGCCGCGTTATTTCCGTGTTACGGTTCATGGATAAACCTCGTTCCGTCTTCCATTTCCAGCGTATAGGGGTCAAGGATTTCCAGCGTCACTTCCGTTTCACCAAGGTCCTCGTCCTCGTCATATGTAATGGTAATGATGGAATCGCGGATTACATACTTCATCTGTACCGTTTCCTGATCCGGCGAGTCAAGATCCACTGTGCCGTCGTCGTAGAAGTAGAGACTCTCCGCGTACTCGCCGTCGTCCAGGTAATAGAACTGCGAAGTCACAATACCGCCGTTTCGGACGAATAGGCCGGCATCCGATTCCAAAGTGAACGAGTCGATAATTTCTAGTATAACTTCCTCTTCCCCACCATCAGCAGCGAGTACAACATACACGGTGGAGCCGTCTATGGAATATTCGCCCTCCACAGTGTACTCGCCGCCTGGCACTTCAAAATCAACAACATCTGAATCAGTATAGAAATACAGGCTTTCGGCTTCAGTGTCGCCGTCAAGATAATAATACTCACTGGTTTCAATAACGGCTTCTTCTGCGGGATCGCTCCCGGTACTTCTGGTGAACGTATCCCCTCCCTCCGATTCCAAAGTGTCCTCGTCGATGATTTCCAACGTCGCTTCTTCGTCGTCAAGCGTGACGGTGACGACATCGCCGTCGATAGAGTATTCCCCCTCAACGGTTTCACCATCGGGATCCTCAATGTCCACTGTTCCGTCGCTGTAGAAGTACAGGCTGCCCGCTTCTTCATCACCGTCATAGTAATAGTATCCGCTGATTTCCCACTCACTTTCCGCCGGTTCCGGCTCCATGGTAGGTTCCTCTGTCGGTTTCGCGGTCGCGGTCGGTTTCGCCGTAGGTTTCGCGGTTTCAGCGGCGGCGCTGGCCACGGGGGTCGAAGCGGGCGTTGATGTCGTCGGCGTTGCCTTATCCCCGCAGCCGGCCACCGTTCCGGCACAAATGATCGCTAATAAGAGTCTGACAGCGTGATGTTTCATTATGGATGACCTCGCTTAGAAGTATTTACAGCCGTTCTGCTGTATAATTCTATAGTAACGCGCCGATCCAAAGGCGAATAGTATCCAAAAGTCACCTTTATGTTCACGTGTCGGCGATTCTCATTGCAGCAGACAAAAAACACCCGGCTGGATCATTATGATCCAGCCGGGTGTTTTTTGAATTATTTTGCCGCTCTAAGAACCTCCTCCAGCCGCTCCCGCAATTCCTGTGATATATTAAGCCCCGCTTCCCTCGCTGAATTCTTAAGATACCTGGGTATAGACACATTGATTCTTTCGCATGTCATGTCATTTTCCCGACGGTATTTCTCGAAGTCAATATCAACCCATGAAACAATTTCATTATCCTCATGGCGCGGCTGAACCGCGGAAGGCTCCGGTATCGCCCGCCCTGCGTCCTCTTCGCAAAGAGCCCACGCGCCTATAGCGTCACACGCCATATAAAGCGCTTCCGCGAGATTATTTCCTTCAGTGTTTATCCGGAGATCGGGTACATATACAACGAATCCGCCGTTATCCGGCGTTAGTATAACAGGATATGCTTTTATCATCGAGCCCTCCT
Source organism: Clostridiales bacterium (assembly GCA_031269415.1). Classification (GTDB taxonomy): domain Bacteria; phylum Bacillota; class Clostridia; order Lachnospirales; family WQUN01; genus JAISZF01. Next base: position 17,504 of record JAISZF010000204.1, on the reverse strand, counting down.
TCATGGGGCCTAGGTAAGCCCTCTGCGCTTCATAATAGCCTTAACAAGCGTTTCTTTTAATTCGGTGTGTCTTGGTACAGATTCGGAAACCAAGCCATTAGTGTATATGGAGTGCGGACCCTTATCGCGAGCCAACCACCAGCCGTTTTTTTCAGTATTTTGATGAAAATAGTTGGAAATTTGATTCAGGTAGTCCTTAAGAAATTTTTTATGTTTGTCAGGTACGATTAAATCATCATAAGAAGTTATCAGCCGCATATGAACGACCGCCTTGCCTTTTTCTTGTATTTTAAGCTGTTGTACGGTTCCCGTCAAGTCGCGTACGTTAAATCGGCGCGCAGCCGCGTATCGTCGATAACTCCGGATAAAAAGCCCTGCGTTGAGTGAATACGTCACTCAACGCGAGGCTTTCGCCAATCACATCTATATCAACAACAACTTCGAACCTCGGGCCAATCCGCACTGCTCCGCAGTTTTATCACCGCCGCACACCGCCTGCCTGTCAGCGTCCATCAGCACAAAACGATCAAGCCTCTTATGCGCCGGATGGTTTTCCGGGAATGCGATCTTAACTATCAGAGCGATCACCTCCGCTATGGACATCTCCGAAGGGACAATATAATCGTCTTGATCCGAAGTCTCAAAAATTTTAACCATTATCTGCACTTTTTTTGTCATAAGATTCTCCTCACTGTACAGGCGCGATTTTTTCAAACGCGCCGTCCGGCTGGAACAAAAGGGGAGACCTCGGCGTCGCAAGGGCGTTGCGTTCGTCAAATGTTTGTGTGGTCAGGAGCTCAGACGGCAGCACCGTGGCGCAGTCGATGGTCTTCCCGCTGAGAAGCATGCCCGTTTTCCATTTTTTGAACAGAAGGATTCCCAAGGGATAATCCTTGAGTATCTGCGCGTCTTTGAGCTGTGCGGCCGCGATAAGGGAAATATTCTTCCCGGCTTGCAAAATCTCGACGAATTTGTCCAAATCGGCATCCGATACCGCCTGATAAAATTTCATCAAATCTTCTATCACAACAAGGCCGCCTCCCTCCAGACGAACGATCATCTCCGATATTTCGCTATCGCTGTTGTAAGCTTTCTCAAATGGGGAATCCGCTCCGCAGTAAAACGTCGTTATTCCCCTAGCCGTCGCTTTTCGGGCGATATTGGCGGTCATAGCGCTCTCAATCCCGCCGCTTGAAAGCATATACATGCTTTTGCCCATGGGCAGCACATATTCTTCGCCATTCACCCGGTTCAGCGCAACCGTGAGGCCCGGCGCTTCTCCGGACTGCGCGAAGTCCGTCAGCTTGGATTTTTTCTTTGCGCCCGCCGAGTTTGCTCGGGGTTTTGGAGAGATTCCCCGCAAACCCGGTATACCGCCCAGTCCTCCGGTTTTAGCGGGTTTAGCCGGTGCTTGCGCAGCACGCGTAACCGATACGGTTGGTTTCGGTTCGATTTGCTTAGCCGGCTTCACATCCGCGTGAGTTGATTGCCCTGATGGGGCGATGCCTGTCAAAGCCTCGCTTATCTTCCGGCTTCTTTCGCCGTCGTCTGTTTCATTGATACACAGCGCCGTTTGGTATTCTATCACGCGCCCGTCATAGCGCACGAGCCCGCGGCCTTTCACCTGCTCCGGAAACATGCCCATCGTCGAGCCGACAACTGTGGCGTAATCTATGGCGTCACCGAGCTGCAGCGTGTATTTTTGGCTGAAATAGTCGCTGTATTTATAAGAAATCGCGTTTACCGTATTGGCGGTCAGCAAAACAATAACGCCGTATTTAGCCCCTTCTTTAATGATACCCGTCAGAATTTCGTTGGCGTCTTGCGCTTCGTCCGCAAACTTACCGTAGCTGTCGACAACGACAAGCACGACTGGCAGACGTTCGCCGGAGACTTGATTGTAGCGATCCAAACTCTCCTGCCGACGCAGCGCGAATTTTTCACGCCGCAGCTCAATCTCGTCGGTCAAGTCCTGAAGGAACAGAATGATATCGTCGTTGTCCGCCGGGGTCAGCACGCGTCTGGTGTGTGGCGCGGACTGAAAAATTTCAAGAGATCTGCCGCCGAAATCGACGATCAGGAATTGAACTTCGTCCGTCTTATAACGCAGCGCAGCCTCAAAGAGCAGTGTCTGGACAAACGTCGTCTTGCCGCAGCCGGGCATACCGTACAGCGCGATATGCGCTTTGGTAAGCGGTACTTCCATCGCGTGAAAGACCTGCAGCTCCGGATCGTCTATCAAGCCCACGGTGATGGACATACCGGTTTTTTCCGCGTATTTATCGCATTCTTCCCGTGCGAGTATTCGAGGAAGCGGATCCTGCCAGATGGGGCGCGGTTTAATATTGTTTTCAAGCGATACCTGTTCAATGTATTTTACCACGGCTTCCAGTTGATTCAATTTTTCCCGTGTTTGAACGGCTTTCGCCGCTATAGACGCTTGCGCCGTGATCTGTCCGCAGGAGTCAACTCGCTGTACCTCCCTCGTTTCCCTGTTGATGTATTCTTCCGTGGGAATGTAGTCCGCACCGGTGTACGCCGTCTGGACCTGCTCGAACACCTCGTTATAACCCACTTGTACGTACGCCCGACCGGGCAGAGTAATCGCGGCGGCCAGCGGCGAGTCTATCATGCCGTTGCTGTCCGTTTTGTCCGCTACTTTCAGGCAGATTCGAAAACGTGTATTGCTCCATATCTGATCGTCCACCACGCCGCTGGGTTTTTGAGTGGCAAGGATCAAATGCACGCCCAGCGACCGGCCGATACGCGCCGCTGATTTTAATTTTTCCATAAAGTCGGGCTGCTGCGCTTTCAGTTCCGCAAACTCGTCGGATATCAGCGCCATATGCGGCATGGGTTCTTGGACTTTGCCCTCTTTGTACAGCTTTTGATACTTATCGATATGATTGACCCCGGCTTCTTTTAACATGCGCTGGCGCTTGCTCAGTTCGGCGTCCAGCGAGATCATCGAACGGCGGATCTGATTCCCCAGGTTGGTGATTGTGCCGGAAAGGTGGGGTATGCCTGTAAACAGGTTTGCCATGCCTCCGCCTTTGAAGTCGATCAATACAAAGCATACGTCATCGGGGTGAAAATGAACGGCCAGCGACAGAATAATGGCCTGTATACATTCGCTTTTGCCCGACCCCGTCGTGCCGGCCATCAGTCCGTGGGAGCCATGCGCTTTCTCATGAATGTCAAGATAGAAATAGTCGCCGCCGCCTTTTATGCCAATGGGAACCGCCAGAGATTTCTGGGGCGCCGCCGTGTTCCAGCGGTGCGTAATATTAATGTCCTCCACCTTGCCCACGCGGAACAAATCCATAAATGTCAGGGACGCGGGAATGCCCATATTTTTTCTGCCCGTTCCAGTTCTGAACAGGGACATAACCCCGCCGAACTTCGCCGCCGTGACCGGACTTACGATTTCCTTCTCAAAGGGCTGAAAGCCCTGCCGCGCGCTTGCCCTGTCATACAAGGCTGTTCTGTCCGCGAGTACCTGAATAACACTCTTACAGCCGCTTGGAATGTCTTCCATATCCTCAAATGCGTAAATCGAGGCGAAACCGGTTTTGGCGAAGTCGGCGGCCACAAATCCGGAAACGCTTACATCCTCTATAAGATCTTTATCGATTATGAAAAGCACATAGGCAGGCACGGTAAGAGCTCCGCTTACTGTGTTTCTTCCCCCTAATTCCTCCAACAAATTCCTGAACAGAGCAGCGGCCTCAGTTTTGGTCTGAGCGATGTAGCGGAAATTCATATCGTCATTCCACGTGTGCGGCAGTTTCTTTATCCAATCGAAATCACTTTTGACCGTACTGTCGACGACAAAAGCCAGTTTTAATTCAGCGCTGTCATGCAGCGCGGCCAGTTGAACCGCCATGCTCACCGCCAATGCCCGGCTCAAAGCTTTCATACCAATAATGCCTACGCTGTTGCTTTTTTTCAAATCCAGCGCAAAAGGAGCGCCGTCGATATTCCTGTATTTTTCTTGAAGGGCGCCGGCTTTTTCCATCAATGGATCGCCTACGTTCAGATAGTTCGGCCGGGGCGCTTCTATCGCCGAAGGATTTTGTATCCGGCCTACTCCCAGCCGCAGGGACAGGAAATCGCTGTCATAATAGGAACGTTCCCATACGCGCCGCAAGGCGTTGTTGTCTATCCATTCGATAACATTCGTGGAAGATGCCCCAGAACTGTTGAGTACGATAAGGTTCGCCTTGATATTGGCGGCGATCTTTTCTTCCGTATACGTCAAATAATTTTCGTATCGGCTGATCCTAAGCGTTTCCGCGCGTTTTTCCGCGCTTCGCTCATACCTTCTGGATACAGCCGGCCATACCAGCATCCCGGCCAGCATACTGCCAGCCATAACCATGCTCGCGATGTTCGCGCCGGAACTCGCGACGCTGATCGACAGGCTTGCCGCCGTGGACACGGCCATTGTCACCATAGGGCCTATCGTGAGGGCGGCCGGCAGTTTTTGTGTGACATTTGGCTGCGCCGGCTGTTCGATCACGTATTTTTCTATTTTGGGAGCGCTGTATATACGGGTGGTTCGTTTAAATATCGTTTCGGCGCGCTGATCGGCGTAAATTCGTTTCACCGGATCCGATTTTCTGAGGTTGACTCGCGTGAACCCCATGGGGTTGGACACGGCTATTTCCGCGCCCAGACATACAATAGAAAGTCCCAGCAGGCTGATCTCGTCGCCAAAGTTGAACGCTGCTGTCTTACCGGCCAAAATACCGTTTACATACACAATATCCATCCGCGACAGGTTTTCAATATACGCGCGGTTAGTCTCTGAGTGCTCCTTGTGAATCTTTAAATAAGGTTCCTGCGAAAGGCTTATCTTGGATTCCAAAGTATAGACGATATCGTGATTCGCCGAGCAGCCCACGCTGATCGCGTCTTTTCCGGCAATATCATACATTTCGTACCCGTTTTCCGTATCCGTCGACGTCACTATGGCGCTTGTTTCCCCCAAGCGAACCTCGGCGTAAGAACCTGGCGCGAGCGAGCCGCCTATACGATAGTTCGCCGCCCCGTCTATGTGTACGCCGTTTTCCCCGACGACTATCCGCATACTCGCGTCACAGCCCGGCGGAAACAGGGTATGCGTTCCATGCTTCTCGGTGTCCAGCGGATAAGAAATGGTTCGCCCGTTTGCGGCGCAATTTATTCTTAACCAACTCATGTTAAGCTCCTTTCTTTTTTTATCCAGCACGATTCCATGCTAACACACGCGCCGAAAATCAAATAGTGTCCAAAAGTAACCTTGACGATAAATAGGTGGCATTCGGTGACTGTTTGAGACTATTTACATTTGATATAGTTGATATAGTTTTAGTGTGAGCGCGGAGACTCTATAAATGGGTGAGAGAGATGAGGAGAAATGAATATTAATAATTTTGGCTATAGCGCTTGGGGTATGCTGTACGGCAACGTTCGGATTCGGAAGATACGAAATACCGCGAACGGAGACGGGCTGCGGATTAAAGTATTATACGCCGAGCGCGAGTACCAGGATATTTATTATGATGACGTATTCTTCAGCCAGATTGATGAAAGCTGTCTGGGGCTTGATATACTATACGCCGAGGAAGTAACGGTAACTGAAATGCTTGCCAAGCGCTATGACTGCGTCACGCGTTTTATCATGAGCAACGGAAAGGGCGACGCCGTTTTGTCAGAATTGAAAGACACCGGTTTTCGTTTTTTTATCAACTACCTGTCCCGGCGGCAGGAATACCTTGTTGTGGCAAAGTCGGTGTTTGTGGGGCGCGAGCATATAAGTTTTCGTTGATTTTATCACTTCTTTATAACCCTAAAAACGCGGCCATGCGGGCAAATAACAGTTTTACGGCGGCATATGACGAAAGGGCGTTTATACGTATATCGTATAAACGCCCCGCTTATTTGTGTTATTGCGCCACGGCCATACCGTCGAGGACTTTTTTGGGTGTTAATGTATCAAGACCAATTAAATTATGCAATATCTCATCTGGATCATTCCCCCAGACGCCGTCAAGTCCCCATACCCATAGCGAGCCGTCGGTTTTAATCGCGGCGCAGTCATAAAAATCGCTGACGGTAAATTCCGCGACGCCGGTTAGCTGTGTCCTGCTTTTCAGGGCGAGATATCCGTCTGTCGATCCGAGGCTGGAATCCTTAAGCTCACCATCTTTATAAAGAGTGATACGGTTGGTCTCGTAGATATAGTGATAACTGAATCGTGAGCCTGTCCATACATCGGCGACGTTGGAGTCATTTTTTTCTAACTCGTCGAAAAAAGTCCACACAGTTCCGTCAGACTGGATAATATAGGCTTCTTCACCACTCCACACTACTCCGCTCACCATCTCGGCTTGTCCGATAAACTTGAATTTACGTATCTTTGCCACGTTGTTCAGCAGGTTTGTGCGGTCGGACATCGTTATAGGCTCATCACTCGTGCCATCCGTCCTGGGATCCCAAACCCACAGCGCCCCATCGTGTTTAACAGCCAAACACGCGATTGTGGTTGTGTACTTTCAAATAGATTCGCTGGTTATTGAAAAGTCACATCCGTTTAATCGCCGTTGGGATGAAGTTGTGTCTTCAGTGCGGTCAAACTGGCCAGCGCTTGCTTGCTTAAACCTAAGCATATTGGTTTATATCCCCCATATTATTAATAATTTTTCGGCAAGAAACAATAATGACTTGCCAGCATGTGGATAGATTATATAATTTATCCAGGTGATAATCTATGACAGAAACTTTACAACTTTTCCAAACCTCGCTTGACTGCGTGAATTTAATTTAATATAATACTCAAGGTATCTATTTGACAGAAACCGCTGTTCAGGGTATTTTCGCGTTTAAGAAGGAGGTGCCGCATGAAGCGCACATTTCAACCCAAGAAGCGTCAAAGAAGCGTGGAACACGGGTTCCGCAAAAGAATGAGTACGTCCAACGGCCGCAAGGTACTGTTGCGCAGGCGTAGAAAAGGCAGGAAGGTGCTTTCGGCTTAACCGTCGCCAAAGACTATGAAGTTTACCGAGAGCATGAAAAAGACCTGTCAGTTCCGCGCGGTGTACAGCGGCGGAAAATCCTGCGCCGACAGGTTTTTGGTTTTGTACGCCCTAAAAAATGAAACGGATAAAAACAAGCTGGGCATTTCGGTCAGCCGGAAAGTAGGCAAGAGCGTAACGCGCAGCCGCGTAACAAGACTAATCCGCGAGGGGTATCGTTTATCAGAGGATCTTGTGACGCCCGGCTGCGATTTGGTGTTTGTCGCCAGAAGTTCCGCGGCCGGAGCCGCGTTTGAGGATATCCGGTCGTCGGTTTGTACTCTGATGAAGAGGCAGCGACTCCTGCGCCTGTGATGAGGGATGTGAAAATGTCCGCCTTTTTGATGTCTGTGATTTCATTCTACAGAAAGTATATTTCGGGAATACTGCCGCCCGCCTGCCGGTTTACGCCCAGTTGCTCCGAATATATGTATGAGGCGCTGAGGCGCTACGGCGCGGGAAAGGGTTTTGTAATGGGGTTTAAGCGTATTCTTCGCTGCAACCCGTTTTGTAAGGGTGGATATGATCCGGTTCCATAACTTATGCGTAAAGAAGAACACGGCTGACCAAAGGGAGGACTTTTTTTGATTCAGAATGACCCAGGTTTTATCGTAGGCCCTATAGCCAGGTTTATGGGCTGGATTATCGACTTTGTGTTTAATTTCGTCTATCAATTTACAGAGAAAAATTCCCTGGGTATATCCATAATTTTATTAACGATTATAATTCGTTTCCTTATGCTGCCCCTGGCTTTTAAATCTCAAAAATCCATGATGGCGATGCAGAAACTTACGCCCGAGATAGACAAGATACGCAAAAAATACGGCGACTCCAAGGATGTTGAGATCCAGAAGAAAATGAACGCCGAGATGCAGGCCCTTTATACCAAAAATAAGGTGTCGCCTTTCGGGGGCTGCCTGCCCCTCCTTATACAGATGCCCATATTCTTCGCGCTCACTTATCTGATGAACCAGTCGTTTTTATACATAGCCAAGTTGAGGGGTGTGTATGAGGGCCTGGCGACGCAGATATCCGGTCTGCTGGATAAGATACCGCCTATAGGCGACTATCAGCAGTGGGTGAAACTTTTCATACATGTCGGTATGCCTCATGTGCCGAGCAATATGCAGCCGTTTCAATTCATACCGACATCGCAGGTACCCGAACAGTTCGCCGCGGGCGCGATTCAAGGCTTCGGCGAGGAGGCCGCCCGTTCCAACTTGATTAAGATAATTAACCGCCTTACCGAAACGGACTGGGCGGCGGTGTTCAACGGAGTAGCCGGTATACCGGGCGTAAACGAACTCGCGACTCCCGAGCAATTGACCGCTATAACCGCCCTGTATCAGCAAAAAAACAATATTGAGATGTTTTTCGGGCTGAATATGCTGAACAACGCCGGATGGCTGTTCCCCGGCATTGTGATTCCGATCCTTACCGTACTTACAACAGTATTGTCTTCATGGCTCAGCACAAAGATGACCTCGCAAGCCAATAAAGACGGAAACGCGGCCATGCAGCAGAAGGTTATGATGATTATAATGCCGCTGATGATGGGGTTCTTTACAGTAACCGCGCCGGTTGGCGTGGGTATATATTGGATTACCAGCAGTGTGTTCCAAGTCATTCAGCAATGGATTATGAATAGGAGATACGCGGTAAGCGCGGCGGCTCAAAAAGATAAACCCACCGGCAGATAATATGGTTTCTATTTTTAGGTAGGAGGATAATAAGCAGCATGTTGGATAGCATTGAAAGGTCAGGCAAAACCGCTGACGACGCGGTGAACGACGCTCTTAAGTTCCTACGCGTCAGCCGCGACGAAGTCGATGTGACGGTGCTTGACGCGGGCTCCAAGGGCCTTTTCGGCATTGGAAGCAAACCTGCCAGGGTACTTGTTAAGGTGAAATTTGATCCTGAAAAAAGGGCGAAGCAGTTTCTGCGTGAGGTTACGGCGGCAATGAATCTGCCACTTACGGTTACTACCTCGCTTAAAGATAAACAACTTCTGGTTAATCTGACCGGCGACGGCATGGGCATACTGATCGGCAAGCGCGGACAGACGCTGGATTCGCTGCAGTATCTGGTCAATTTGGTGGTAAACAAAGGAAACGCGCCATATATCAGCGTAACGCTGGACACGGAGAATTACAGGCAGCGCCGTAAGGAAACACTGGAATCGCTCGCGGTCAATCTGGCGAAGAAGGTAAAGGCCACTCGCAAGAATGTGGTATTGGAACCCATGACCCCTTACGAGCGCCGGATTATTCACGCCGCTTTGCAGAATAACCGTTTTGTGTCCACATACAGCGAGGGCGACGAACCGTTCCGGAACGTGGTTATCGCGCCTAAATAATCCGCCTTGAATGAAACAATAGCTGCCGTTTCCACCCCGGCGGGCAGGGGCGGCATAGGTATAGTGCGTATCTGCGGTTCGGAAGCTCTGCGGATAGCGGCGGAGTTCTTTATACTAAAACATAAGAAACCCATAAAACCTTATACAATCAGATACGGGTTTATATATGACGGAGGTTTGCCGATAGACGAGGCGCTGTTGAGTTATATGAAAGCGCCGCGTTCGTATACCGCACTGGATACGGTCGAGATCAACTGCCACGGCGGTTACGCGGTTGTGCAAAAAGCGCTGGGGCTTGCGCTGAAAGCGGGAGCGAGGCTGGCGGAGCCGGGCGAGTTTACCAAACTGGCGTTTCTTAACGGACGCATAGACTTGAGCCAGGCAGAGGCCGTGATGGATATTATCAACGCGGAGTCCGATTACGCTCTCGCCAGCGCCGCGAGACAGCTTTCCGGATCCGTTAAGAATCGGATATCCTCGTTGCGTGATGAAATACTGGATGTACAAGCGCTTATAGAGGTGTCCGTCGATTACCCCGAATACGAGGACGCGGACAGGACGGTCATTATTGAAAGGCTTTCCGGAATAAGCGATAAGTTGACAAATATGGCCGCTTTTGCCAATCTGGGGCGCGCGCTGGCTCATGGTGTTAAAACAGCTATAGTGGGTCGGCCCAATACAGGGAAGTCGTCGCTGCTTAACGCACTGCTGGAGCGGGAGCGCGCGATAGTGACGGAGATTCCGGGCACTACGAGAGATGTGCTGTCGGAAAAACTCCATGTGGGTTCGCTTATTCTCGATCTGATGGATACAGCCGGGTTAAGGCAAAGTGCCGACTCAATCGAGCGATTGGGCATTGAGAGGACGCTGGCCTGCGCGAGTGAGGCTGATTTGATTCTATGGATTTTGGACGCGTCCTGTGAGATGAATGAGGACGATTTGGCCGTATGGGAGATTATACGCGGGTATCGGCGCGTGATCGGCGTTTTGAATAAGTCGGACTTGCCTCCGATTTGGGACACGGACGGTATGGCCGCCCGATTCGGCATACCTTTTTTCAATGTTTCCGCAAGATACTTATACGGGCTTGACAGCGTAAAAGAGCATATAATAAATTTGTTTGCGGCAGGCGATATAACGTCCGGCGACGCTTTGACCGCCGAACGCCACAAACAGGCCGCGGAGCGCGCGGCGGCGTCTTTACAAAACGCGGCGGAAGCCGCCGGAGCGGGTCTGCCCGACGATTTGATCTCCATGGACTTAACGGAAGCCGTTTCCGCTCTAGGGGAGATAACCGGTGAAAACGCCGGCGGAGATTTGATAGACAGGATCTTTTCTTCTTTCTGTGTTGGGAAGTGAATATTTGAACTGGGATGTGGCTGTTGTAGGCGGGGGGCACGCGGGGTGCGAGGCGGCTTTGGCGTCCGCGCGGCTCGGCCTGAACGTGATACTCTTCGCGATACAGTTGGACAGTATCGCCATGATGCCGTGCAACCCCAATATAGGCGGCAGTTCCAAAGGACATCTGGTTCGGGAATTAGACGCTTTGGGCGGCGAAATGGCTAAAAATATAGATAAAACCTTTATTCAAAGCCGTATGCTGAACGCAAGCAAAGGCCCCGCGGTTTACTCGTTACGGGCGCAGGCGGATAAGCGCCGCTACGCCTGGGAAATGAGGCGAACGCTTGAGAATACGCGAAATCTCTGTATCAGGCAGAGTGAGATAACTGATGTTAAAGTGGATGAAACCGGCCGCGTCCTGGGCGTGTACTCAGAATCGGGCGCGTTTTATGAATGCGGGGCGGTTGTGCTGTGTACGGGCACATATTTGAAAGCGCGCTGCCTGTACGGAGACGTAATACACGCGACTGGGCCGAACGGCCAACGGGCCTCTGTGGGGCTAAGCGACTCGCTTAAACGGCTGGGCATACGCCTCCAGAGGTTTAAGACGGGTACGCCCGCCCGTATAGACAGGAATTCTATCGATTTCTCCAAGATGGAGATTCAGAACGGGGATGAGCCTATCGTTCCCTTTTCGTTTGACACGGATCCCCGTTCGATTCAGCGCGCGCAAGTTCCATGCTATCTGACATATACCAACTCGCTTACGCATGAGGTTATACGCGCCAACCTGAGTAGGTCGCCTATGTACGGCGGCGTAATCGAAGGCACGGGCGCGCGTTACTGCCCTTCCATAGAGGACAAGGTAGTGCGTTTCGCGGATAAGGAGCGCCATCAGGTGTTCATAGAGCCGGAGGGCGAGGATACCTCTGAAATGTATATCTCCGGCATGTCCACCTCGCTGCCGGAGGACGTTCAAGAAGCCATGTACCGATCGCTGCCGGGGATGAGCGGGTGCCGTGTTACGCGCAACGGATACGCCATAGAATACGACTGTATAGACCCCACTCAATTAACAACGGGTTTGATGTTCAGGGATATATGCGGTCTGTTTTCGGCGGGGCAGATTAACGGCAGCTCAGGCTATGAAGAGGCCGCCGCACAGGGCATTGTCGCGGGGATAAACGCCGCGAGGTTTGTCCGGAATAAACCGCCGATCGTTATCGACCGTTCGGAAGGCTATATCGGCGTGCTTATTGATGATCTGGTCATTAAGGGCACGAATGAACCGTACAGGATGCTCACCTCCCGCGCGGAATACCGACTGTTGCTGAGACAGGATAACGCGGATATCCGACTGCGGCCAAAGGGCTATGGAGCTGGCCTGGTGAGCCGGGAGAAGTATGAAAGGCTTATTTCAAAGACGCGTGAGATAGAAGATGAGATAGAAAGGGTTCGCAAAACCGTTATAGCCCCAAGCACGCGGATTAATGAATTTCTGCGGCTTAACGGCTCGGCGGAAACAATGACGGGCGTTACGCTGGCCGAACTGATTAAGCGGCCGGAGCTTTCCTGCAGCGTCTGCGCGGTTATTGACAGCGGCCGTCCTGAATTACCGGAGGATATACGCGAACAGGTCAATATTCAGATAAAGTATGAAGGCTATATAAAACGCCAAGCCGCCCAGGTCGAACAGTTTAAGCGTATGGAAGGTCGCAAATTGCCCGATAATATCAATTACGCCGCGATAAGCGGTTTGCGTTTGGAAGCGCGGCAGAAGCTGGAGTTTCATAAACCGGTAAATTTGGGGCAGGCGGGTAGAATTACCGGCGTTTCCCCGGCGGATATATCGGTTTTGATTGTATTTCTTACGGCGAATAAATTACAATAACATACGAAGCATGTTTTGAATACTATATTTATAACGTCGCTAATCTCTCGCGGGGGACGCCGCTTTAGGCGTCCCGCTCATAGTTTGCCACATATATGCCGATAAGAAGTACATACGCCCTCGCAATTCGGAGGGCCAAAAGCAAAAGCAGCGATTTTCCGCTGTCTGAGGAGGAGATATCTTGTCATTCGGTTTTCATTTGAGGATTAGCGGACGCGATCCGTTTCAAATTAAGATTCCTACCGGCACTTCGGCATACGGCAGTGATGTATTGCGAATTACAGGAAAACCTTTTTTCAGTATTTTGACAGAAAATAGTACCGTAAAGCTGTTTCTCGACGCCATCGCGCATAATACGGAGGAAGCGGCTTGTTTTATCAGCAAAAATTGCGCAAGATCCATAGATCTCATCGAATTGAAAGATACTTTTGACGACGGCGGGTTTAAATATCTGTTTTCCATGGAAGAGGCTTCAAGCGAAAAGGGAAACTGCAGAACTAATACCGTACTTCTCTTTAACAACAAAAGCAACCAAAAAACAATACTTCATCTGTATATGATACGCGAGCCGGATCAGTTCGGGCAGTGGAAGATATTTAACGTCGAAAGGGAATAGTATGCGGGAGTTACGGGATAAAGCGGCGGAAATGGGCGTTATGCTGGACGGCGCTCAGTTGCGTTCGTTTCAGGTTTATATGGATATGCTGCTTGAATGGAATAACCGTATGAATCTGACCGCCATAACCGAGCCTTCTCAGATTATAACCAAACATTTTCTGGACAGTTTATCTCTGCTGCGTTTCCTGGCGCGAGATAAACCCTGTAAACTTATAGACGCCGGAACGGGCGCGGGGTTTCCGGGGGCGCCGCTGGCTATAGCGGCGCCCCTTTTTGAGGTTACGCTGATGGATAGCCTTCGCAAGCGGCTTGTGTTTTTAAACGAGTTTATAAAGACGGCGGGAATCATTAACGCTGTGACTGTTCACAGCCGTTTGGAGGACGCGGGGCGGGTAAAGGAGCATCGGGAGAGATATGAGACCGTCGCGGCCAGGGCTGTGGCGGGAATGAGTACCCTGGCGGAATACTGCCTTCCGCTTACCGCGGTTGGGGGATATTTTTACGCCATGAAAGGCCCTGCCGGGCGGGATGAGGCAGCCGGGGCAGAGGGAATTATACACGCTCTCGGAGGTTGTGTGGACAGGGTTGAGGATGTTTTACTGTATGACGGGAAGGCTCACGAACCCATATATCACACCGTGGTACTCATAAAAAAAATAAGGAAAACGCCCACCGAGTATCCCCGACGGGCGGATAAGATCGCCAAATCTTCAAATGCTACAAATTAGACTCTCCAAACACCAGATTCAGATCAATTTCACAACCGTTCAAAACAGAAACCTGAACGCTCGAATCTTCCGGGTAGCTGTAAGAGCGTATCGTATACTGGCCGTTATCCAGCAGAAAGACCTGTATCATATTCAAGTCGGGATCCGCGATCCAATATTCTTTGACCCCCGCGCTTTGATATAGCTTTAGCTTTTTATGTTTATCATACTTTGCGGTCGAGGGCGACGTCACCTCGACGACCATATCCGGTGCGCCGTTAACAACTTTGCCGTCCAGTTTGGATCTATCGCATACAACTACAATATCCGGTTCCACGACGGTATTCTTGGCGTCAAACAGACGCACCCCGACAGGCGACGGATATACTTTGCAGGGTTTAGTTTAGAGAGCAGAAAATTCGAGATTTGACGCAGTATTTCCCAGACAATATCCTGATGCCTCAGGGTAGGTTCGGCCACCATTACGAGAACTCCATCGTACAGCTCGGACCGTTCATTTTCCGGCTTATTGTACCATTCGTCGAAAGTGCGGTAATAGCCGGACTGCCTTGCCTCGTTAGCATTCATATTAACCGCTCCTAATTTCCTCCAGCCGGCTTCATAGTTGGGAACAGCAGAACGTCACGTATGGAGTACGAATCGGTCAGCAGCATAACCAAACGGTCTATGCCTATGCCCATGCCTCCGGTCGGCGGCATACCGTATTCCAGCGCCAGCAGGAAATCCTCGTCAATACGGTCGGCCTCCTGATCGCCGCCGGCGCGAAGGGCTTCCTGATGCTCGAACCGGGCGCGCTGATCAATAGGGTCGTTGAGTTCGGAATAGGCGTTCGCGTATTCGCGGCCCGCGATAAACAGCTCAAAACGCTCCGTGTATTCGGGGTTGGAGGGCTTCCGCTTTGTCAGCGGGGATATTTCAACCGGATGATCCATCAGGAACGTCGGCTGAATCAGGTTATCCTCCACATATTTCTCAAAGAACAGGTTGAGTATATCGCCTTTCAAATGCATCGGCTTCACTTCGATATGATGCTCCCCGGCGGCGGCGAGAGCGTCTTCGCGCGTGTGGATCAGATCAAAATCCACGCTGGCGTATTTCCGAACCGCGTCTGTCATTGTGAGCCTTTCGAAAGGTTTGCCGAAATCCAATTCCGTATCCCCATATCTTATGGTCAGCCCTCCGGAGACAGCCAGCGCCGTTTCACGGAACAAAGACTCAGCCAGTTCCATCATGCCCTGATAATCCGTATAAGCCTGATATAATTCCAGCATGGTAAACTCGGGGTAATGCTTTATGTCCACGCCTTCGTTGCGGAACACCCTGCCCAGTTCGTACACGCGCTCCAGCCCGCCCACAATCAGGCGCTTCAGCGGCAATTCCAGAGCGATGCGCAGATATACGTCCATATCCAATGTGTTGTGATGTGTAATAAACGGACGCGCCGCCCCTCCGGCCGGGATACTCTGCAAGACAGGAGTTTCCACTTCCAGGAATCCTCGTTTGTCTAAAAAATTTCGTATGGTTTTGGTAATAAGGCTGCGCTTGATAAACGTATCCTTAACATCGGGATTGACGATCAGATCCAGATAACGCTGGCGGTAGCGCAGTTCCTGATCCTTCAGCCCATGCCATTTCTCAGGCAGGATTTGTAAGCTTTTGGAGAGCAGAGTTACACTGCCCGCCTTAACGGAGATTTCCCCCATATGGGTTTTAAACACATCGCCTGTTATACCTATAAAATCGCCTATATCATAATGCCTGAACGCGACGTACGCCTCGTCGCCGATTGCGTCGCGCCGCACGTAGACCTGTATGCGGCCGTCACGATCCTGCAAGTCGCAGAAAGAGGCTTTGCCCATAACGCGCTTGGTCATCACGCGGCCCGCCACACTGACTGTTTTGCCTTCAAACCCTTCAAAATCGTTATGAATATCCGCGCTGTGAGTATCGGCGGGGAAGCTTAAGACATGAAATGGATCATTGCCGCTATCCTGCAGTTCAGCCAGCTTTTCACGCCGGATCCGCAGCAGATCGCCTATGTCCTCCTGTGGGTTGCCGTTCATGTAATCATCCTCTAAACCCGCTGCCCGTCGGGTATTTGTATGGCCAGTATTTTGTAATGAATCATACCGTCAGGGGCTTCAACCACGATCTCGTCGCCCGCGTGTTTCTGCAATAAAGCCTGGCCCAGCGGAGATTCGTTCGAGATCTTTCCCCCGAACGGATCGGCTTCCAATGAGCCGACTATTGTGTAACTCAATTCCTCGTTAAACTCCTCATCCAACAGTTTAACGGTACTGCCCACGCCTACCATATCGGCGTTCAGATCATCCTCGTCGATCAATTCGGCGTTGCGCAGCATCTTTTCGATAATTGCGATACGGGCTTCTATCTCCGCCTGCTCTTCTTTTGCCGCGTCATACTCGGCGTTCTCCGACAAGTCACCCTGGCCGCGCGCTTCTTTTATTTTTTCGGCGACATCCTTGCGCCGTACGGTACGGAGTCCCTGCAGTTCTTCCTCAAGGCTTTTAAGCCCGGCGTAAGTGAGGACTGTTTTCTTCTCTGACATATAATCACCTCTGAAAATACTCAATGCAGTATATATTATCCATGATACCCTGTCAATATCCGGCGGGTCCGCGCGAGCGCCGGTAAATAAATACGTTGACAGGAATATAAGAATAGTAATAACATTGACTCGACAGATAAACAATGACCATTAACGGGAGGTATTTATGAGGATTGGCAGGTTTGAGTATGACGGTCGAGTATTTTACGGAAAGATAGAAGGCTCTGAAGTTACGGTCGTGGACGGTGACATTTTCGGGGATTACAGATTATCAGCCGAAGCATATCATATTGATGGTCTGAGGATACTGACACCTGTGGAGCCGCCTAACATCATATGCGTCGGATTGAACTACAAATCGCATGCGGCGGAAAGCCGAATGGAACCGCCTGAACGTCCCGTGATTTTCTTTAAGCTCACAACCGCCGCCGCGCCTCATAACGCGATTATTTCATTACCGAGGCCCGCGCCGGACGAAGTTGATTATGAAGCCGAATTATGCGCCATTATCGGAAGAAAAGCGAAAGACGTAGAGGAGAGCGACGCTCTGAAATACGTATTCGGGTACACATGCGGCAACGATGTAAGCGCGCGTGACTGCCAATTTAAGCTTGACCAGCAATGGGCGCGCGCTAAGAGTTTTGACGGGTTTTGCCCAATAGGACCGTGGATAGAAACGGAGTTGGATCCCGCGGACGTGCGGGTAGAAGGGTTGCTGAACGGCACCGTTACACAATCGTCCACGACGGCGCGTATGATATTCAGCGCGGCGCAATTGGTGAGCTATTGCTCGAAGAATTTTACCCTGCTGCCCGGAACGGTTATTATGACCGGTACGCCGGAGGGCGTGGGTTACGCGCGCAAACCGCCGATTTATCTCAATAGCGGCGATGTATTTGAGGTCAGGATTTCCGGCGTCGGTTCGCTGGTGAATACGTTTACG
>JAISZF010000184.1 GCA_031269415.1 Clostridiales bacterium | reverse complement strand
ATCTCTCAATTTACAGTTCTGATTTGTTAGTATGATATTATACTCGCCATTTTTCGGTAGATAACCGGGCATTTTTGGTCTTCCTGTATATTTATCCGGATTTTCTTGATAATCTTTTCTTTCGATAAGGTCTGTCTCGTTACTCGTAATAGCTGCAGCACGTCTTTTGATTTCAAGCTTATACCCTCCCCGCACTTCACCTGCCATTATTATAGCAGATTCTGGAGAAAATACAAGATTTATTAAAAAAATAATATAATTATTATGGTTATAATGCTTTTATGCACCATATCAAGCCAATATTCAAATTTCTCCTGCGTATCCACAGTTGAATCACCACCAATCTTTCAGGACTATAATTATAGCGCAAACAAAGCTTCTTTACAACGCAGCGATTGTTCGCTCTATTATTTCGCCGTCAGCCATTGAATAACATTATACTGCCTAATACCGTCATAATTAGCGTTTACCGGGTAGTCATCAAGCGTAAGCAGATATTTGGGATGGTTATCCGATATTCTTCTCAGTGGTTCCAGCTCCCGTTCAAGCGTATTTGCGTCAAGTACGGACGCCGCTACTTGATAATATTCGATTCCGCCGGCTTCGCTGGCTGCGAAGTCAACTTCTTTTTCGGCTAACTTCCCGATATTCACTTTATATCCTCGGCGGCATAATTCGAGAAAAACAATATTTTCAAGCAGATGGCCTATATCCGGCGAGCTGCCGCTGATAAGCAGTTCGCGCAGCCCGGTGTCCACAATATAGTATTTTCCCAGTGTTTTCAGAATCTGCTTTCCTTTTATGTCGTAGCGGTCCGCCTTATAGAATAGAAAGCTGTCGGTCAGCGCGCGCATGTAACGCTCCACTGTATTCACGGATATTTTTCTGCCGCCCGCGTTGATGGTGTCGCTGATTCTCTTCGCGGAAACCGGGCTGCCAATGCCGCCGCTTAAAAACTTCACGATGTTTTCCAGTACAGAAATGTCCGTTATGCTTTCGCGTTTCGCCACATCTTTAATTAAAATTGTGTTGTAGATGCCGTCAATATAATCTTTTATCAGCCGGGTATCTCCTTGCAGCGCGGCTGCGTAGGGAAATGAGCCGTTTTTCAGATAATCGTTAAACGTGTCTCTTGCCGGGCGGGGTTCCGTGCCGTTACTGAAAGTCAGGTATTCCGCGAAGGAAAGCGGCAGCATCCGAATCTCCACATAACGCCCCGACAGCAGTGTGGCAAGCTCGCCGGAAAGCATATGAGCGTTGGAACCTGTGATATACACATCCACATTGTCCTTGATGAAAAGGCTGTCCACCGCTTTTTCATACTCCGGGCATTGCTGGACTTCGTCTATAAATACAAATGTGTACTTATCGGGGCGTATTCTCTCTTTTACATAATTGTAGAGCGCTTTATAGTTAAGAAGGTGTTCGTAATCCACATCTTCAAGGTTAACAGACACGATCCGCTCTTCGCCAACCCCGGTGCTTTTTAAATATTCGATGTAGAGGGCGAACAGCGTTGACTTCCCGCAGCGCCTCACTCCCGACACTACCTTTATGATTTGCTTTTCCCGCCAACTTATCAGTTTGTTCAGATATTCAGGTCTTTGTATCATAACTCACACCTCTTGTTAAACTATAGCACATACCCGGCGGATTGTTCAAGTTATTTCTGTGTACAGAAATAACTTTAAACATAGACGGGATTAATCCCGATATGCTAAAATAAATCACAAATACATAATTTTTGTGGGAGCGCGGAGCGGATAATGAAAACAATCCTTAAATACATTCGTCCTAAACTGGGCGCGATGAGCTTACAAATGCTGATAAAGTTTACCGGGACAATCGTCGAACTGCTCCTGCCATGGATGCTGTCCGTAATCTTGGATGAGCTGGTTCCCGCCAAAGACATAAAAATGATCTGGATATGGGGAACGCTGATGATTGTGTGCGCGGTCATGGCCTTCGTATTCAACGCGGTAGCAAACCGTATGGCAACCGGTATATCGAAAGATATCACCCGCCGTGTAAGGCACGATCTCTTTACCCGGATAACCGCCTTAAGCGCGAGCCAGGAGGATCATTTCACAACGCCGTCGCTTATAACCAGGTTATCCAGCGATACATACAACCTGCATCAAATGATTGACCGTATGCAGCGCCTTGGGGTACGCGCGCCAATTCTCACGCTGGGCGGCATTGTTTTGACATTTCGTTTGGAGCCTGTGCTGACGAGCGTTCTGCTGGCCGCTCTGCCGCTGCTGGCCTTAGTTATTTGGTTTGTGTCCAAACGCGGCGTACGCCTCTATATGACGAGTCAATCCCTGTTAGACGCGCTGATCCGCCGCGCGCGGGAAACTATGGCCGGTATCCGCGTCATACAGGCGCTTTCTAAAACCCGCTACGAGACGGAACAGTTTGAGAAAGCCAATAGAGATGTCACGCGAAAAGAGCGGCAGACGGATAACCTGATGAATATCACAAGCCCTATGATGAACCTGCTTTTAAACACGGGTTTAACCGCCGTGATTGTTGTTGGCGCGTACCGTGTAAACGCCGGAGTTACCCGACCGGGCATGATTATCGCGTTTCTGAGCTACTTTACAATCATTTTAAACGCGTTGATGATGGTTTCCAGACTGTTTGTGATGTATTCGAGAGGAGCGGCCAGCGCCAACCGTATCGCGGAGGTACTCAACACTCCTTATGAAATGAAACTGATTGAACTGCCGGGAGACAAAACCGATTGCCATATTAAATTCAATAATGTTTCATTTTGCTATAATAAAGTCCATAATAACCTGTCAAACATCAGCTTTGAGCTGCGCCGCGGTGAAACGCTGGGGATTATAGGGCCCACAGGCGGCGGAAAGAGTACGCTTCTTCAGCTTATTCTACGCTTCTATGAGGCTGATTCCGGGGGAATATATCTGGACGGAAGGGATATCCGATCTATTCCGTATGATACTCTGCACAGTATGTTCGGAGTTGTATTCCAAAATGATTTCTTATATTCCGGTGAGATCGGCGAGAATATAGACTTCGGCAGGGGTCTGCCTGAAGAGGCGGTGGAGAACGCGGCTTCGCGCGCGCGGGCTGAGTTTATATCCGCTTATGACGATAGATTCGCGGCGCGGCTCGCGCCGAAAGGCGCGAATATCAGCGGGGGCCAGAAACAGCGAGTTCTGCTGGCGCGCGCGTTGGCGGCGAATCCCGAAATCATCCTGCTGGACGACAGTTCAAGCGCCTTGGACTATAAAACCGACGCGAAGGTACGCGAAGCGCTGAGGCACGGATTTCCGAACAGCACAAAGATCATTGTCGCCCAGAGGATTAGTTCCATACGCGGCGCTGATAAAATTCTGGTGCTCGAAAATGGTCAAACGGCCGGATATGGCACTCATGGTGAGCTTATGGAACACTGTGAAAGCTACCGCGAGATATACCGGATTCAAATGGGAGATGTTGTCTGATGCCGCGCGGATCAGCAATGATAAACCCCGGCATGGGGGGCCTGGCTTTCGAGCGGCCGTCCGCCAAGGCCGGTCTGATGATAAGACGCTTATGGAAATATTTTTCCGGGAATAAGCGAACCGTGTTTATAGCGGTGTTTCTGAGCTTAGGAGGAAATCTGCTGGCGCTTCTGGGTCCGAAACTGTCCGGATACGCGATAGACGCCATTTCGCCGGGTGCGGGAAGAGTGGATTTTGCCACTGTGTTTCATTATGCGTGGCTGATGCTTTTATTCTACTTTCTTTCATCCGTAATCAGTTATCTGCTCTCCTTTGTTATGATCCGACTGAGCCGCGGCATAGTTTACCGGATGCGGAACGATGTCTATAACCATCTGATGAAACTGCCCGTCAAATTCTATGACACGCATTTAATTGGCAACGTGCTAAATGTGCTGTCGTACGATATAGACACAATAGCCGCCTCGCTTTCCAATGATTTGCCGCAGATGCTGGCAAGTATTATCACCGTGGCGGGTTCCTTCATTATGATGGTCTCCATCTCGCCCAAGCTGATACTCATCTTCGCGGTCACGATTCCGGCTTCCATCCTGTTTACGCGTTACAGATCCAAAAGGGCGCGCGCGCTGTACCGCGAACGATCCGAAAAACTGGGCGCGCTGAACGGGTATACCGAGGAAATAACCGGCGGTATGAAGACAATCAAGGCGTATAACCGTGAGAATGTATTTATCGAAAGGTTTGAGACGAAGAACGCCGAAGCCTGCGAAGCCAACTATCAGGCGGATAGTTTTGCCAGCGTGACAGGCCCCGCCGTGAATTTCATCAATAACATATCGCTTGCGCTGGTAAGTATATTCGGCGCGCTGCTGTACATGGGGGGCGGCATAAGCTTAGGCAGCGTATCCTCTTTTGTGCTGTACTCGCGGAAATTTTCCGGACCTATCAATGAATTCTCCAATTTCATCGGTGAAATTCAGTCGGCCTTGGCGGCGGCGGAACGCGTGTTTCGGCTGCTGGATGAGGAAACGGAGCCGGAAGACGCGCCTGGCGCGGTTGAACTCGCTGGCGTCAAGGGAAGAGTCGAGTTGAAGGGAGTGAATTTTTATTATAAACCGGAGCAGCCTATTCTGAACAATTTCAGCCTTAATTCCCAGCCTGGGCAGGTCATAGCGATCGTTGGCCCGACAGGCGCGGGTAAAACCACGGTTATTAACCTGCTGATGCGTTTTTACGATCCCGTGTCGGGTTCGATTAAAATAGACAACCGGGAGATCAAGTCGGTTACGCGACCCAGCCTTCGCAAGGCGTTTTCAATGGTACTTCAGGATACATGGCTTTTTTCGGGAACGGTGTATGAAAATTTGGCCTACGGCAAGGAAAATGTGTCCATGGAGGATGTTGTGAACGCCGCGCGGGCCGTTCGGATGGATAAGTACATAGAGGCGCTGCCCGACGGTTATGACACCGTGCTTAAAGACGGGGGCGCGAATATTTCAAAGGGCCAAAAGCAGCTCCTCACCATAGCCCGGGCAATGCTGCTAAACGCGCCGATGCTGATACTGGACGAAGCGACCTCAAATGTGGACACCCGCACCGAGCGGCGGATTCAAGCCGCCATGCTGCGATTGATGAAAGGCCGCACATGCTTTGTCATCGCGCATAGACTCTCGACCATACGAAGCGCGGATTTAATCGCCGTACTGCGCAGCGGCATGATATCCGAGAGCGGTACGCACGAGGAACTGATGAGCCGGAAGGGATATTACAGTGAGTTATATCTGGCGCAGTTTGATGATTCGGATATTTCATAGACTTCTTTTACGCGTGCGCCGCGTCACGAATACGCCGGCGATTATTAACGAAACGCCTGAGATCGCCAGTATGGGATACGCGCCCGCGTTCGTCTCCGAGGTTTGTCTGTATGCCGCGTCAACGTTCTCCTTCGAGCCGAATTCATATCTGTTCAGATCGTCCGGGTCGAACACCAATAGAGTTTCCTCGCCGGTGCGGTACGGGGCCGCCAGCTCGTCTTTTCTCGCCGCAATTTGGGCAAAGAATCATTATGTGAGATCCCTTCCGTCTTTTTAAGCTAACAACAGCCGCTAAATCAGGAGATGAACGCGGCTGTTGATATAGGATCATTCTTCCCATCCGGGATTGATTTTAAGCGTTCCGCCCCCTCCAACAGCGAACAGCTTTGCGCGGCAGTCGCCAAGTTGTGGGACCCGTTTCCTGATTGTATCAGATATCCCGCTTTTTGAACACTTACCGCTCTTCTTTATTTCCTATCTCCGCCGAACAACGAACCCAGCGCGCCGCCGGCCAACATGCTCACCGCTTCGCTCGCGACGTTGGATGCCCCGAACTTCGTAATTACAGCCTTAACCTCGTCCACAAATTCCGGCTTAAGCGTCACCGCCAATTTCGGCACAATACTTGCTAAATACGCCGCGTTAAATGAGCCGTCGTCCTGTTTCGCGAAGCTTTCATCCAGTATAGCCTTAGCCTCGTCCTTCTTGTCGTCCCGCACGCGATCCAAAACAAAGTCTAAAAATTTTTCCTGCCCAGCGTTCATAATATCCCCCTGTTCCGAGGCGCTTCCATTCCGCGCCGTCCGTTTTTTTACCTGCTCCCTGCGGTAGTCAATATACCGCGTCAGAAACATCTTTCCGATAGCGCATACCGGCACGGCCAGGATCATACCCCCCATGCCAAACATCGCCCCGCCCGCCGACAGAGCCAGGATAACCAGCAGCGGGCTCAGTTCGACACTTTTGCCTACCACTTTCGGGTTAATAAGCATTCCGTCTATCTGCTGGAGAGTAAAAACTCCGATAGCCGCGTACAAAGCCTTTATCGGTTCGCCGCTTATCAGGGCTACGGTAACGGAGAGCAGGAAGCCGATTAAAGCGCCGAAATACGGGATTATATTTGAGAACCCCGTGAATATGCCTATTATAACAGCGAAATCCACGCCTATCACAGACAGCAGCGCGGAAACGAGTATAGCCATAATCAGCGCGTCTGTCAACTGCCCGCGAATATAACCGGAGAATACGCTATGTATGTCCCCAAGCACGCGGCGGGCGCCTGTGCGCAGACCGTACGGCAGAAACAGGTACGCGAGCTCACGCAGGCCGCGGAGTACCCGTTCCTTGCCGCTCAAGAGATAGAACGCCATGATTAGGCCCATCAGCAGGTTCAGAATATTCCCGCCCGCCGACGACAGGGTATTGATAAAGCCTTGAGCCGCGCTCTGGATAAACTGGCCAACGCCGTTTATAATTTGGTCAACGTATTGCTTAACGTTCTCCAGCAGCCCCATTTCACGCAGTTGTACCTGAAAGCGCGCGTAGGTTTCGGAGAATTGATTCCTGGTCTTGTCGACAGCGGCGGTCAGACCCGCCAGATAATCGTCGCCCAGATTCAGTCTGACCGCGAGCCACGTGATTAAGATCCCGATTACCAGAAAAACCGTCAGATAAGTCAGCGCCGTTCCGGCCGACCTGCTTTTATAATCCGAAGAAGGTTTTGCCTTTTTGCGCTTTTTGAATAACCCTTCGAGCCTTTCAGCCGCCGCGCCGTCGTACAGGCGCTGAAAGAAATCCACAGCGGGGTCCAGCAGATAGGCAATCACCAAAGCCATAATAAACGGGGTGAAGATTCCGGCTATCCAGCCAATCGCCTTCCCCGTCCCATCCAGAAAGGCCGGGAGAACGCCGACAAAATACGCCGCACCGTCCAACAGAAGTTTCAGGACATATATTATGACAAACGTGGCGATTACATAGAGACAGATTAAAGCGTAGCGTTTCTCCCAAAACCATTTCATAACTTCGTTATCACACGGGTTAAGAAATCCCATATCCTTTCCGCCGACGAAACACTGAAGTGTTCGTCGGGCGAATGTACGTCAAAGATATCAGGGCCGAATGAGATCATATCCACTCCGGGCAGCTTGCGTGTAAAGATACCGCATTCCAGGCCCGCGTGAACCGCTTCAACCTTGGGTTTCCTCCCATATAATTCTTCGTATAGTTTTACAAGCCTGTCCCGCAGGACAGAATGAGGGTTATACTCCCATTCGGGGTAATCGCCGCTTGATTCGCACACAGAACCGGTCAATTCGGCCAGTGTTTCTATTTGCGACCTCAGCGCGTATTTCTCCGAGGCAACCGAACTGCGCAGCGCGCACGCGAAAGATATATAGCCTTCCTTGGCGCGAACCACGCCTAAATTATTGGATGTTTCCGGCAAACCGTGGATGTCCGCGCTCATCTCCAGCACGCCCTGAGGCGTCAGGCATAGAATCGCGATCGCCTTGCGCGTTGTCTCTTCCGAGAACGCGCGGTTATTACCAGCTTCCGTCCGCGTGAAACCCAGTTCAACCAGCGGATCACGAGCGCGATACTCATTGCGGAAAACAGCCTCATATGATTTTATAATTTCCGCGGCCTTATCGTAATCCTCCGCGTTAATCGCTATAACGGCTTCGGACTCGCGGGGGATCGCGTTCATTTTCATGCCGCCGGTTAAGGATATAAGCCGCGCGTCCAGCTCTGTAAAAACGGCGCGCAGAACGCGGCCGAGCAGCCGATTGCTGTTGGCGCGTCCCTTGACTATATCCATGCCGGAATGCCCGCCTTTAAGTCCCTTAACGCTAAGAGCGAAATGACTGTATGTTTCGGGCGGATCCACGTATTCCGCCGGCAGCTTCGTTTCCATCTTCAGGCCGCCGGCGCAGCTAACGCAGAATACGCCCTCTTCCTCCGTATCCAGATTAATCAGTTTGCGCCCGGCCAGCAAGGATCCGTCCAGCGTCTCCGCGCCGGACATACCCATTTCCTCGTCCACGGTCAGCAGGATCTCAAGCGGCGGGTGCGGTATGTCTTTGGAATCCAGCAGCGCCAGAGCCATGGCGACGGCGATGCCGTTATCCGCGCCCAGCGTGGTGCCGTCCGCCCTCACCATGTCGCCCTCTGTGATAAGCTGAATGGGATCCGTTGTAAAATCGTGCTTCTTATCAGCGTTTTTCTCGCATACCATATCCATATGGCCTTGGATAATCAGCGCGTCCGCATCCTCATAACCCTGTGTCCCCGGTTTCTTTATAATAATATTGTTTACCGCGTCCTGAATCACAAAAAGCCCGCGTTCTTTGGCAAAGCCGTAAAGCCAGTCGCTTATTCGCTTCTCATTGCCGGAACCTCTGGGAATTTTGCTGATTTCCTTGAAATAATTCAAAACAGTCATAGAATCCTCCGTGAGGCAAGTTAATTTTTAAAGCTGTGTATCGGCCCCGGTATGCGGCCTCCGCGCTGAATAAATTCCGCGCAGGAAAATTTGCTGACCGGCATGATTGGCGCGCGCCCCAGCAGACCGCCGAACTCAACGGTATCGCCGACGTTTTTACCGATAACGGGTATAATGCGTACGGCGGTCGTCTTGCCGTTGATCATGCCGATCGCCGCCTCGTCGGCTATAATCCCGGAAATGGTTTCCGGCGGCGTATCGCCCGGGATCGCTGCCATATCTATGCCCACGGAACAAACGCAGGTCATGGCCTCAAGCTTCTCCAGCGTTAACGCGCCGATCTCCACAGCCTCTATCATGCCGTGATCCTCGCTGACCGGAATAAACGCGCCGCTCAAACCGCCCACATAAGACGACGCCATAACGCCGCCTTTTTTTACATTGTCGTTCAAGATCGCCACAGCCGCCGTCGTGCCCGGCGCTCCCGGCCGCTCCAAACCCATCTCCTGTAATATCTCGGCGATACTGTCGTTCATGGCCGGAGTCGGCGCGAGTGAGAGATCTATGCTGCCGAAGGGCACGCCCAGCCGCCGTGAGGCTTCCTGCGCGACCAACTGCCCGACGCGAGTTATCTTAAACGAGGTACGTTTTATCGTTTCGCACAGGGTTTCAAAATCAACGCCCCGCGCGCTCGCGAGCGCGCGCCTCACGACTCCCGGCCCGCTGACGCCTACATTAATAACGCTTTCCCGCTCCGCCACGCCGTGAAAAGCCCCTGCCATGAACGGGTTGTCCTCCACGGGGTTGCAGAACACCACAAACTTGGCGCACGCGATAGAACCGGCGTCACGCGTCAGTTCCGCCATCTCTTTAATAATATAGCCCATTTTTCTGACCGCGTTCATATTAATCCCGTTGCGCGTCGAGCCTACGCTGACGCTGGCGCATACCCTGTTTGTTTCCGCCAGCGCGCGAGGAATGGATCGCACCAGCGCCTTGTCGGATTCCGTGCTGCCTTTATCCAGCAGCGCAGAAAAACCGCCGATAAAGTTGACGCCTACCGCCGCGGCGGCGCGATCCAGTGTTTCCGCCACGCTCAGATAATTGTCCGCGCGGCATCCGGCGGCGGCTATGGCGATCGGCGTGACTGAAACGCGCTTGTTTACAATGGGAATGCCGTATTGATTGCCGATGTCGTCGCCTGTCTTAACTAAATCCTTGGCGGCGCGGGTGATCTTTTCGTATATACGCGCGTTGAATCCGGCGATATCCGTATCGGCGCAGTCCAGCAGACTGACGCCCATGGTTATGGTTCGGACGTCGAGGTTCGCCTCCGCGATCATTAGGTTGGTTTCCGATATTTCCTGAAAGCTTAACATATCCCGCCTATATCCTATGCATACTGTTAAAGATGTCTTCGTGCTGCAGCTTTATCTGAACGCCGATTTCGTCGCCCAAGGTTCTCAGATTAGCGGCTAATTCATCGAAACACCGCATCTTGCCTGTGATGTCCACAATCATCATCATATTAAAATAACCCTGGATAATGGTTTGAGAGATATCCAGAATATTAATGCCCTCGTTTGATAGAAACCCGCATACCTTCGCGATAATCCCTATCTGATCATTGCCCAGTACCGTTATTATGCCCTTCATAAGGAATTTTCCTTCCCGCAAAAATTTCAGATCCTCTTCTGTCAAAACCGCGCCCGCCAGCAGATCGGGGCGCGTCTCCGCGGTTTTCAGCAGACTTTGACGCCTGCGCCATTTCGCGATATTTTTATGATGGCCGGACAGCAGTTCCGCCGGAACCTCCATTCCGTTAAACACAGCCGGACGCGTATACTGAGGATACTCCAACAGCCCGTCCGAAAAACTCTCGTTCAGAAAAGACTCGTCTTTGCCCAGCACGCCGGGTATAAGACGCGAAACACTGTCTATAACCGCCAACGCCGCCAGTTCGCCGCCTGTCAGCACAAAGTCGCCCAAGGAAATTTCCTCCGCGTTAACCGCGTCCAACGCGCGCTGATCAATCCCCTCATAGTGGCCGCAGAGCAAAATCAAGCCGCCGCGTTTGGATAATTCCTCAGCCTTGCGCTGATTATAAGGCCGCCCGCGCGGCGAGAGACAGATAACCCGCGCGTTCGCCCCCAGGGCGTTACGCGCGTACTCGCAAGCATGAAAAACCGGCCCCGGCGTCATAACCATTCCGGCGCCGCCGCCGTACGGCGCGTCGTCCGCCTGCCTATGCTTTCCGGTGGAAAAATCTCGTATATCCACGCAGCGGACTTCTATAAAGCCGTCCGCCGCCGCTCGCTTGAGTATGCTGTGGTTCAGCGCGCCGTTTATCATATCGGGAAACAGCGTCAATACGTAAAAAACCATTATCTCATGCCTTCCGCCAAATCCACCGTCATCAACCCCGCGCCGACGTCGACGGATATAATATACCGTTTTACCGCGGGTATCAGAATATCCCTGCCCTCTACCGGACGCACGACATATATGTCGTTAGCGCGGGTTTCCAGCACGTCGGCAATCTTTCCCAGATATTCGCCCATATCGGTGACAACGTCCATTTCGTAGAGATCCCGCGCATAATATTCATCCCGCTCCAGCGGCAGGGCGTCTTGATCCGCGATAATAATCCGCCCGCCGCGAAGTCTCTCGGCCTCGTCCATGCTGTTCACGCCTTTGAATTTCAGCGTTACGAACCGATTATTCGTCCGGACGCGTTCAATATCAAGCGTTAATGGTTCGGGGAGATTTTCAAACTCCACAGAAGCTTTATCCAACAGCTCAAAACGAGAGGGATCGTCTGTGGCGGGCAGCACTTTGACTTCTCCCTTTATGCCATGTGGTTTGAGTATCTTGCCGATTAAAAACATATAACCCCCGCTATGTCAACAGTATTTTGATACCGATACCTATCAGTATAACGCCGCCGACAATTCCGGCGCTTTTGTGAAAGAACCCGCCTAATTTATTGCCCAGGAAGACCCCGACGCCGGAGAAGACGAACGCCACCACGCCTATTACAATCGACGGGACGAGTACCGGGGTACGCACCAAAGCAAAGCTCACGCCTAACGCGCAAGCGTCTATACTTGTGGCTATGGCAAGCACGCACATATTTTTAACAGACAGGATTTGACGCGTATCGCATACGGTTTCATCCTCTTCCCGATTGCTCAGGGTTTCATAGATCATCTTAACTCCGATCAGCGCCAGAAGGCCGAAAACGATCCAGTGGCTGAAATCCTCGAATTCATCGGTAAAGCTCTGTCCGAGATAAAACCCTATAATAGGCATAATAAATTGAAAGAGTCCAAAATAAAAGCCGAATATAAGGGAACAATACAATTTATAGCAGCGTTTCAGCGCGATGCCGTTTGCTACGGATACCGCGAAAGCGTCGGCGGCTAAACCCACTGCAGCGAATAAAACGGTGAGAAGATTCATTGTTATCCCTTCACTCATAAATATATATAGGATTGTATGCCAAAAAAACGACTTTATTCTTACGGGCACGTAATATATACTATATTAACATAAATAAGTTTACGGAGGAATAGTATGCCAAATGAAAAGTTAATGATTTTAAAGATGCTGGAAGAGGGCAAAATAAGCGCGAAGGAAGCCGGCCGCTTATTGGAGGCGGCCGGGCGGGAAGACAGCGGGCCGTCATATCATTCTTACACAGCCCCGCCGAAGCAGCCCGCGTCGTCAGGTTCCTACTCCTCAAGCGCGTCATACGCCGGCAACGCCAATAACCGACCATATGATGAAGGGGTGTCACGGCCCGCCGCGGGTTTGGACAGTTTCGCCGGCGACTTGAGCCGCAAATTCGACGTGTTCGCGCGTGACCTTGAGCCAAAGCTCCAGAGGTTCAGCGAAACGGTAGTGGAGAAAACCGCCGATATTGCCGATAGAATATCCAGAAGTATTGAAGACTCAAGACGCTCGGCATCGCCTTCCGTTCCGCGCCCCGACGGTCAGGAGAAGCGTTTTGAACTCTTCGTGACGCCCGGATACAACGAGCTGAATATCGCGGGTCTGAACGGCGACGTGCTTATTCACGGATATAACGGCGACAAGATCTCCGCGTCTGTTTTCTGCAAGCCGAGACGGCTGAACGCGCCGTTATCGTTAATGCGTCTGGGCAATAAATACTTCCTGAATTACGACGACGACGATTTTGACAAGGTTGCTGTCGACGCGTATGTGCCAGAGAGCATGTTCAACGTCATTTCCGTGAACACAATCAATGGTTTATTGGATGTTTCAACACTGTCGGCGGAGAATATGTCTCTGAACAACTCTAACGGGCAGACCAAGCTGCAGTCTCTGGCCGCCGATTTTTTAAAAACGGAATGCAATAACGGCAGGCTTAATATCGGTATTGTAAAGGCGCGGAACGCGCGTGTGGAGAATTTTAACGGCGCGATCGACGTACTGGATCTCGACAGCTCGAACCTGAAGCTGACCAGCGTCAACGGGGGTATTGTCGTAAATATGTCGCAATACGCCTCGTTTTCCGATTATTTATGGGACATAGAGTCCAGCAACGGCAAGCTGACGCTGAACCTGCCCACATACCCCGAGTTGGGCTACCATGTTAAAGCCCACGCGTCGCTGGGGCAGATACGCGTCGGTTTGACCAATCTGAATTACCTGTTTAACAGTTCCTCTCTTACGGAAGCTAAGTCCATAAATTTTGACCACTGCCCCAAAAAGGTTAAACTGGCTCTGGAAACCTCAAACGCCACGCTGCAGATAAACTGATATGCGATTAATCCTGTTCATTGTCCGAATAGCCAAGGAAGCGTCCAAAGACGATTTATTCGCGATGGCCGGCCAATTGACATACAAGATGCTGGTGGCGTTTTTCCCGTTCCTGATATTTTTAATATCTCTTCTGGGGTTCGCGAACCTGGACGCCCGTTATTGGATGCAAACGCTGTCCGACGCTATGCCCGCCGAAGCGGGGCGGCTGCTGGAGGTGTTCTTCGACGAGATAATCAACACGCCCAGCGTCGGGGTGCTGTCCACCAGTTTGCTGGTAAGCCTGTATAACGCCTCTTCGGGTTTTTTTGTTGTAATACGCTGCGTAAATCAGACATATGGATATAAAAACTGCCGTAACTTTTTTCTTAACCAGCTTATCAGTATAGCGCTGGTTATTATGTTTGCGATGTCGCTGACCTCCATGCTGCTGCTGTTGATCTTCAATGACAGGATTTTTGCTTTCGCGGAGAGCTTAATGCCGACAGCGCCTTATGTAGGGCCTATGTTCGAGCTGATAGGCTTCCTGATCTGCGCCGGGGTTCTGCTGTTTACAACCATGATGATATACAAACTCTCCAACTGCAGAAACCCTCGTCTTCTCAGCGTAATGCCGGGCGCGATCGTGACCGTGCTGCTGTGGGTTGTGTCTTCCGAGCTGTTTAATATATATATCAATAATTTCGCCAGGTATTCCAAGGTATACGGCAGTATCGCGGGGGTGTTCATATTAATAATGTGGCTGAACATTATATCCACTTCCCTGCTATTGGGAAGTGAAATCAATTCAATGCTGGATAAAAACGCGGAATCCCAATAAGACGCCCGGGCTTTATCCTCGTCTTGCTGTGGCCGTTTTGATCATCGCCGCGTATTTTTACGCGGCGAACCGCTTATTCGGGTACGTCTGCCCTTCGCAGGTCTTTATCGGGCTTCCGTGCCCCGGCTGCGGACTGACTAGGGCGGCCCTGCTTCTGTCGCGGGGCGATTTATGGGGCAGCCTTCGTATGAATACCATGCTGCCGTTTATACCGCCGTACCTCGTTTTAGCGCTCTATAAGAGAAAAGCCGCGGATTATTATTTAGTCACTCTTGTAATAATGAGCTTCGTTGTTTTCGGCTGGCGTTTTATACACTCCTTCGGCATTGAGCCGATGGTGTTCAACCGTAACAATGTCATCAGGCTTACTCTGCGTATCTTCGCGGGCAGACTTTAAACTTTGGAGGGATATTATGAGTAATTACAACGACGGTAATCAACCGCCTTCAGGAGAGCCGCAGAGAGGCCCGAATCCGGACCATCCGGGTTCCCCATGGCCAAGTCAGGGCAGACAGCCCGAACAGCCGCCATGGCAGGGCAGGCAGCCGGATAATCCCTGGCAGACCCCGCCCGAACCCCGCGCGCCCTATACGCCCGACAGACCGCCGACAAGCGGAGGCGCTAATGATTGGACGTATGAGCATCCTCAAACGACCGGCATGGACACATCTGTTATGAGCGTTAAGGATTGGCTGAAATGCTATTTATTAATGCTGATACCATGCGCATCCTTGATCCTGCCATTTGTTTGGGCATTTAGCGACAAAGGCAATTTAAACCGCAGGAATATGTTCAGGGCAACGCTGATAATGGGGGCTATTTCGGTTGGGATCTACCTTGTGTTATTATTGTTTATGGCTGTTTTAGGCATGTCCATTCCCTATTTGGACTAATAAAAAACCGCGCGTGAGTGCGGTTTTTTTGTATCCGCTGATGAAAGCGAAAAGGAACATTTACCTTCTTTAAAAAAACGTTA
>JAISZF010000177.1 GCA_031269415.1 Clostridiales bacterium | reverse complement strand
TTGACTTTCCCCTGAGCAATTGTATAAATTCCGGTGTCGATACGGTCGGCGTTCTCACACAATATGAGCCGCTTCTCCTAAATCGCCACATAGGCATAGGTATCCCGTGGGATTTGGATCGCCGCAACGGCGGCGTCACAACATTGGCGCCGCATGTAAAAGGCGAACAAGGCGAATGGTATTCGGGCACAGCTAACGCCATATTTCAGAATATAGATTATATTGACGCTTACAACCCCGAATACATCTTAGTCCTCGGCAGTGATCACATCTATAAAATGGACTATTCAAAGATGCTGGACTTTCATAAGAAGAATCACTGCGACGCCACAATCGCCGTCCGAGAGGTGCCCTTTGAGGAAGCCAGCCGGTTTGGCATAATGAATACGCATGAAGACGGCAGCGTATATGAATTCGAGGAAAAACCCAAAACACCGAAATCTAATTTAGCCTCGATGGGCAATTATATGTTTACTTGGAGCAAGCTGCGCGAAGCCTTGATCTCCGACAATAAAATCCATAATGACAGTGACTTCGGCAAACATATAATACCGCGAATGCTGGGTGAAGGTCAAATATTATTCGCGTATCGTTTTTCTGATTATTGGAAAGACGTCGGTACCATTGAGGCCTACTGGGTCGCGAACATGGACCTGATAAAAACGCTTCCGGATTTCAACCTGTACGACGACTTCTGGAAAATATACACCGACTCGGATCATCAGCCACCCCAATATACCGGACCAAATTCCGATGTCCGCACGAGTCTGCTGGCCGAAGGCTGCGAGGTATACGGCGCTGTGTATAATTCCGTGCTGGGTCCTGGCGTTTTCGTGGACGAGGGAGCGGTTATACGTGATTCAATAATTATGGAAAACTGCCGCGTCGGGCGGAACAGCCGCCTGGAACGCACCATATTGGACGAAGGCGGACAAGTAGGCGCCGATGTGGTTATCGGCCAAGGAGAAAACACACCCAACGAAGATAAACCCAATATATATGACACGGGCATAACAGTGATCGGTGAGAACTCATCCGTTCCGGACGGGGTTACCGTCGGAAAGAACTGCGTTATTTGCGGTATAAGCGAGTATTCCGACTTTGATGCCGGCCGTCTGGAAAGCGGCAGGAATATAATCCACGAACAGGAAGTGAGCCAATGAAAGCCATAGGCATTATTCTGGCGGGCGGCAATAACGAAAGGCTGGGCGCGCTGACCGATCTGCGCGCCACCTCCGCGGTGCCGGTAGGCAGTTGCTACCGCGCCCTGGATTTCCCATTGAGTAATATGTCGAATTCCGGCATAGGCAAAGTAGCCGTAATTACCCAGTACAATTCCCGTTCGCTTCACGACCATCTATCGTCGTCGAAGTGGTGGGATTTGGGCCGGAAACAAGGCGGTCTCTTTGTGTTTTCCCCTTACCTCACAAGTAAAAACTCATTCTGGTTCAGAGGCACCGCGGACAGTATATACCAGAATATCACATATTTAAAGCGCAGCAACGAATCGTATGTTGTGATCACCTCAGGAAACGCGATCTATAAGATGGACTACAACGATCTCATTACTTATCATATACAGAAAGACGCCGACGTCACAATCATGTACAGTCAAGCGGCGGACGGCGACGATGTGCGCCAGTACGGGGTTATGGAATTCGACGAGTTCGAGCGTCTGACAGATCTGGAGGAAAAGCCGCTGGATCCCCAGAGCGACCTGATCTCCATGGGCGTCTATGTCATTCAGCGTACGCTGCTGATTAAACTGCTGGAGGCTATCCAGGCGGAAGAGCGTTATGATCTTGTTAAGGATATCTTCATACGCTACCGGAAGAAGCTGCGCATATACGGCTATCGTTTCAACGGATACTGGAAGTCTTTGAACAATGTGAAATCTTATTATGACTGCAATATGGACTTCCTGAAAAAGGACATTCGCGATCTCTTTACAAAAAACGCGCCTTTTATTGAAACAAAACCAAAAGACGAACCGCCGGGAAAATACAATATCGGCGCGCAGGCGAAAGACGCCCTGGTCGGCAGCGGCTCGATTATTAACGGATATATCAACCATTCGGTATTATTCCGGAAGGTTTTTACCGGTGAGAATTCATGCATCCGAAATTCCATTATAATGGAAAGCAGCTATATCGGCAATAACTGCGTTGTTGAAAACGCGATATTAGACAAGGAAGTCGTTTTGTCCGACGGCAAACAGATAATCGGTACTCCGGAAAACCCTGTTATAGTGGCGAAAAGCACTGTACTCTAATATGTCGATAAAAAAAAATGATGTTTTTTATTGATTTTATGAGAAATATAACTTATAATGAGTACAGTAAATAATTGGCATTAAGCCAACATATATGTCGCTAGGGGGAGAGACAGACAAATGGAAATTACAGATGTCAGGGTCAGAAAAGTAAACCGTGACGGCAAGATGAAAGCTATTGTTTCAGTAACCTTCGATAACGAGTTCGTCGTACACGACATTAAAGTCATTGACGGTGATAAGGGGCTCTTTATCGCAATGCCCAGCAGAAAAACACTGGATGGTGAATTCAGAGACATTGCCCATCCCATTAATTCCGGCACGCGTGAGAGGATCCAAAGCGCGGTTCTTGACAAATATGATCTCGCGTTGCTGTCTGAAGATTCCGCGGTTGACGAAGCGGCGCCCGATCTGGAGTTTTAACCGAGCGGGAGGCTTCCCGCGACGGTCACGCGCGGAGTGATCATTCCTCATGCCGCCGCGTGAATACAAAAAAGCGCAGACTCTGTCGGGTCTGCGCTTTACGATTGTCTTGGAGGCTTGGATGGGAACGTTATATATCTGCGGCACGCCGATCGGCAACCTGGAAGACATCAGCGCGCGCGCGCTGCGCGTATTGCGCGAGGTTGACTGCGTCGCCGCGGAAGACACAAGGCATACCTTGAAACTCTTGAGTCATTATGGCAGAAAAACGCCGCTTACCAGCTATCACGAGCATAATAAACGGGAAAAAGGCCCCGATCTGCTGCGGCAGCTCAGTCAAGGACGGAATATCGCGCTGGTAACGGACGCGGGTATGCCCTGTATATCGGATCCCGGAATGGATTTGGTAAAACTCTGCCACGACAGCGGCATTCCGGTCGTATCCGTGCCGGGGCCTTCGGCGGTTATCACCGCTCTCGCGCTGTCCGGCATGGATACCCGGCGTTTCGCCTTTGAGGGGTTTCTGCCGCGTGAACGCAAGAAGCGCCGCGAAATTCTGGACGAGCTGCGCGGCGAAACGCGCACAATAGTTTTATACGAAGCGCCGCATCATTTAAAAGAAACGCTGACCAGTTTGGCGGAGGCACTGGGGAACCGTCCCGCCGCCCTTGCGCGTGAACTGACCAAGGCGTATGAGGAAGTGGAACGCGCCGATCTGGATGATCTGGCGGCGATGTTCGCGGATAAGGAACCCATCGGGGAGTATGTTATCATCATCAACGCCCGCGAGCGCGAAGAAAAACCGAAAAACAGCGGCATACCCGTCGAGGAACTGGTGGAGGGTTACATCGGCGAAGGCTTCACGGAAATGGAAGCGATAAAAAAGGCCGCTAAGGACACCGGCGTTGGAAAGCGCGAGGTCTATAGGGCCGTAAAATTATCAGACTAAACAGATTAATCGGGGTGACAGGACTTGAACCTGCGACCTCCTGATCCCAAATCAGGCGCGCTCCCCAAGCTGCGAAACCCCCCTGATATTTTTAAACCGCCGCCCCCCCGCAAACCCGGCGGGGCCGCGGCGTATTAATTATACCATCAAAACCGAATACAGGAAAGACAAGTAAAGGTCAAGCCCTCGGCCTATTAGTACGGGTCAGCTTAACGCCTCCCGGCGCTTACACCTCCCGCCTATCAACCTTGTGTTCTCCAAGGGGCCTTACTTCATCTCTGAATGGGAAATCTCATCTTGAGGGCGGCTTCACGCTTAGATGCCTTCAGCGTTTATCCGTTCCGAATT
>JAISZF010000138.1 GCA_031269415.1 Clostridiales bacterium | reverse complement strand
TAGTGGCTGGTCGTTACAGCCGAAAGTGGTAGACATGGTTAAGTATATTGCTTAATCAGGTTGAACTTTAAAGAAGAATATAGGGTTCCTATGTTTTCCTATGTTTTTCATAACGGCTGAGGAAACCTATGACTATGGTGTTGAATTCGCTTGCGGTGTACCTGATTTAATTATATACTACATAAAAAAACAGATAGGAGATATACAGTATGTCATTCAATTTTGCCCGAATATCCGATCCGGAATACTTTGAGGAGAACCGCTTGCCGCAGCGCGCTTCAATTCATCGGGAGGAACGCTTTTACTCCGGCCTGAACGGGCTGTGGAGGTTTCATTACGCCAAGAATAATAAACAGGCGATCGCCGGGTTCGAATCCATGGATTACGACTGCCGTGAATGGGATTCAATCCGTGTTCCCGGGCATATTCAACTTGAGGGTTATGGCGTTCCTCAGTATGTCAACACGCAATATCCTTGGGACGGTCATGAGGGGATTGCGCCAGGGCAGATACCCGAAATATTTAACCCAGTGGCCAGTTATGTGAAGTATTTTACAGTGCCTAACAGTCTGCGCGGATTCGGCAACCTGTTCGTCAGCTTTAAAGGAGCGGAAAGCGCGCTGGCTGTATGGTGCAACGGGAGCTATGTCGGATATGCCGCGGACAGCTTCACCCCGTCCGATTTCGACCTGACGCCGTATTATAATGAAGCCGGTGAGAATAAACTCGCGGTGCGGGTGTTTCGTTTCACCGCCGGGAGTTGGATCGAGGATCAGGACTTCTTCAGATTTTCAGGTATATTCCGCGACGTTACGCTGTATGTGAGGCCCGAAACCTCGCTGGGGGATTTGAGTGTAAACGCGGATATGGAGGGGAGGCTGACAGTTAATCACTCGCTGATAGGGGAGGGATATGTCAAAACCTTTCTGAGCGGCGACGAGTTCAACGGCGAGATCACTGTACGGAACCCCAGGCTTTGGAGCGCGGAGGATCCGGCGCTGTACAGGCTTGAGATACAGGTTTACAATTCTCGGAATATATTACAAGAGACGGTCGTCGAAAATGTCGGTTTCCGCACCTTTGAGAAACGCGGCGGCATTATGCTTATAAACGGAAAACGCATAGAGTTTCACGGCGTAAACCGTCATGAATTCAGCGGATATAACGGACGGGCAGTGAGTTTTGAGGAAACGAAACAGGATATCATAACCATGAAACGGAATAATATTAACGCCGTTCGCACCTCGCACTATCCCAATAATGAGTTTTTCTACGATTTGTGCGATACCTGCGGCATATACGTGATAGATGAAACAAACCTGGAATCACACGGCGTATGGGACGCGATAACCCACGGCGCCCCAAAGGAAAGCGCCCTGCCGGGGGACAAGCCGGAATGGCGCGCCGTAGTGCTGGATCGCGCGAACAGCGTGTATCAGCGGGATAAAAACCATCCCAGCGTGCTGATATGGTCCTGCGGGAATGAAAGCTACGGCGGGAGCAATATATTGGCTATGGCGGATTTCTTCCGCGAGCGCGACCATACGCGGCTGGCGCATTACGAGGGCGTCCAGCACGACCGCAGATACCCGGAAACCAGTGACATAAACAGTTCCATGTACACCCCCGCCGCCGAATTGGAGAAGCGCGTCGCCGAGGATAAAAGCGGCAAGCCGTTTATCCTGTGCGAGTACGCGCACGCTATGGGGAACTCCTGCGGGGGAATGCATAAATACACGGAGCTGGCAGAGCGCGAGCCCCGTTTTCAAGGCGGCTTCATATGGGATTTTATTGATCAGAGTATAATAACGAGGGATTGGCGCGGCAATGAATATCAGGCATACGGCGGTGACTTCGGCGACAGGCCGCATGACGGAGCTTTTTCTGGCAACGGCCTGCTGTACAGCGACAGATCGGTCTCGCCAAAGACGCAAGAGGTTAAGTTTTTATACCAGAACATAAAGATAGAGGTAAACGGCGAAGCCTTTACAGTGCGCAATCGCTCGCTGTTCACGCCGACATCCGCTTTCTTATGCGAAGCCGTCCTCAAGCGCGAGGGAGAAACGCTGGCGGCCGCGGAGGTGGAAACGGACGTTCCGCCGCTTTCGGCCCGCGATTACCCGCTGCCCTTCGCGTTTCCGTCTAAGCCGGGTGAATATACCATAACGGTGAGCTTTAAGCTGCGCAAGTCCGCTTTATGGGCGGAACAGGGCTATGAGGTCGCTTTCGGCCAATCCGTCCGCGAGGTGAGCGGCGAAGTTGTTAATCGAAGCGGCAGGTCGCTTACCCACGCGGACGGATGCCATAATCTCGGCGTTAAAGGTGAGGAATTTGAGGCGCTGCTCTCGCGGATTACCGGGAATCTGGTTTCTTATAAGTACGCGGGCGCGGAGCTGCTCTTGAAACCGCCCATGCCCCTGTTTTGGCGCGCGCCTAACGATAACGACCGCGGAAACGGTATGCCGGCGCGCTGCGGGCAGTGGAAGATTGCCAGCCAGTATCCCATTACAACTCACGATCTGGTTTGGAAACACGACGGGGATAAGCTTACCGCGGCTTTTAAATACAAGCTGCCGACACTGCCGGAAGCGTCATGCGAGCTTGGATATACATTTGAAGGTGACGGTACGGTGACAGTAAACCTGCGCTGCGATCCACCCGCGGGGCTGCCGCCTATGCCGCTGTTCGGGGTTGCGATGGAAATGGATCCGCGATATGAATGTTTGACTTGGTATGGTGACGGACCGGAGGAAACATATATCGACCGCCGTAAAGGCGCTAAGCTGGATGTGTACGCCGGTATGGTAAAAGAGCAGATGGCGCGTTATTTGACCCCGCAGGAAACAGGGAACAAAACAGGCGTACGCTGGGCGAAGGTTACGGACAAACGCGGCCGGGGCCTGCTGTTTACGGCTTCTGAGAGCGGTCCCTTTGAATTTTGCGCGCTGCCGTATTCGCCTTACGAATTGGAAGCCGCCAATCACCCGAATGAACTGCCGGAAACCCATCATACGGTTGCGCGGATCTGCTGGAAGCAGATGGGCGTGGCCGGCGACAACAGTTGGGGCGCTTTGCCCCTTCCTGAATACACGCTTCCGACAGGCTGTCCTCTGGAGTTTTCGTTCAGATTCCGCGGGATATAGCCGGAGACCGGGATGGCTGAAAAGATTCTTGTGGCGGAGGACGACCCCACTATAAATGAAGTGGTGTGCGAATATCTGAAGGACGCGGGGTTTGAGGCGATTTCCGCGCCGGACGGCAAAGCGGCGGCGGAGCGCGTATCGGAAGCATACGAGATCAGCCTGTTTATTCTGGACATAATGCTGCCCAGCCTTTCGGGCATGGATCTGCTGAGGATGATCCGCGCCGCGAGGCCGACGATTACGTCACAAAACCATTTTCGCCCAAGGTGCTGGTAAAACGCGTGCAAGCCCTGCTCAAGCGGTGCGGGGGAGATGACGCCGTTTTGAACATCGGGCCGGTTGAGGTAAACGTGAACAGCTACGAGGCGTATGAACACGGACAGCGGGTTGATTTGACGCTGAAGGAACTGGAGCTGCTCAAAGTATTAATGAGCAGCTCCAATATCGTGTTTTCCAGGCAAAGGCTTCTGGATTTGGTTTGGGGATATTATTATTTCGGCGACGAGCGCGTGGTGGACGCCCACATCAAAAACCTGCGGAAGAAATTGCGGACGAATTTGGTTGTGACGGTGAAACCGCCGATGTTTTTAGACAGATTAGCCAGGATTTTTTTTGTTTCTTGCGTCTCTCTGTCCTTCTCCTCACGGGATTCCCGCATCTGCCTATCCGCTTCCTCACGGGCTTCACGATATTCCCGCAATTGTTTCTGAGTTTCTTGTATTGAGAGGATAATTATGATACGAACAATTTCAGCGAACGGTTTGACCCTGCCGGTTCTGGGGCAGGGAGGATGGCATATCGGCGACAGCGCGCAAAAAGCGCGAAACGAGATCGCCGCCTTAAGACTTGGAATCGAGCTGGGGATGACACTGATCGATACCGCGGAGATGTACGGCGAAGGAAAATCCGAACAGATCATCGGCAAGGCGCTTGCCGGATTGAACCGAACGGATTATCAGTTGGTTTCTAAAGTCTATCCGCATAACGCCGGCAGACGAAATATCTTCGCGAGCTGCGACGCTTCCCTCAAACGCCTCAAAACAGACTATCTGGATCTGTATCTGCTGCACTGGCGCGGTTCCGTTCCATTGGAGGAAACGGTCGAGTGCATGGAGAATCTGGTTCAAGCAGGTAAGATTAAACGCTGGGGCGTTTCCAACTTCGACACATCTGACATGGAAGAGTTGTGGGCCATTCCAAGCGGTAGAAACTGCGCGGTTGATCAGGTACTGTACAATCTGGGATCCAGGGGAATAGAATATGATTTGATTTCTTGGCTGGCGGCGCGCGAGGTCGCGGTTATGGCGTACTGTCCCTTGGCGCAAGCGGGAACGCTGCGCAGAATGTCGTATGACTTCAAGCGGGATCCCGTGCTGGCGGCCATCTCCACGAAGTATAACATCAGCGTTACGCAATTGATGCTTGCGTTCGTTCTGAGGCGGGATAACGTTATCGCTATCCCAAAATCGGGATCCATTACGCACACGCGGGAAAACGCGGAGGCGCTCAGCCTTTCCATTGCCGAGGAGGATTGGAGGGAGATAGATAAAGTCTATCTGCCGCCCAGCGCGAAAATGATTTTGGATATGGAATGACCTTGAGGACGGGATAACGAAGTTGAGGTGTTGTCAACAGTTTTATGTAGTGATTTCAACGTCTCTAAAGCCTATGAAATTATTTGACATCATATACTTCTCCGTCTACGTACGGCGGTTAAAATGTTACTTAGAAATATTCCTCAGATTCAGTTCGATTATCCGGGGACTCGGTGAATCTGGCAGCGATGGGGTTCTATTTTCTTCTTCCTGGCTTAGCAGCATTAATATAATGAGAGCCTACCAAGATAAGCACGACCGCCGACGACAGACTGCATCCGCCGAGGTAAGCGTATGAAGCGGTTTGACCGCAGCGCGGGCAGCAGGCATCGTCATCCTCCAAGATTTTTTTTGTAATTGCGGCAGGCCCGATTTCCGCAGAAGCGGTTCACAACTACCCTATGGCCGCAGTTGTACCGTTCCGTGTCAACACCTGCCGAACCCGTTTCTCATACTCGGCCATTAGGCATACGCCCTCTCTCGCCGTTCTGAGCGGAAACAGATAATAACCTCTTGATATACAGTTTATAACTGGCTACAATTAATCATAACCAGCTTTAAACGGGCTGACTGTTAATTCTAGCGATCTCGGATAAGTTGAAGGTAAAGGATGAGTATTTGAAAATTCATTTTTAGCATGGCTAAATCGTCGCCCAGTGATGTCAAAAAAAATTTGGCATCACTTTTGACATCATCAAACCAGTAAAAAAGCCTCGAAAATCGTAATGAGCCGCTTTCTCGATTCCATAAAAAAACTCCGAAAAGCCTTGGTTTATCAGCTTTTCGGAGTCTTACTCAACCAAGCAGGTGAAGGGAATCGAACCCTCATGACCAGCTTGGAAGGCTGGTGTTCTGCCATTGAACTACACCTGCGAAAAATGCCCAGGGACGGAATCGAACCCCCCACACGTGGATTTTCAGTCCACTGCTCTACCAACTGAGCTACCTGGGCTTGCCGCGAATAATATCATCCGCAACGAAAAGAATTATAT
The DNA here is from genome assembly GCA_031269415.1 of Clostridiales bacterium. Classification (GTDB taxonomy): domain Bacteria; phylum Bacillota; class Clostridia; order Lachnospirales; family WQUN01; genus JAISZF01. The sequence continues at coordinate 14,644 of JAISZF010000138.1, read as the reverse complement.
AAGACAAATAACCGGTTGTCAAGAAAAATTTTCTTTGTGCATATCATTTGGCCTTTCCAAATTTAAGTACGATTGGTATAATACACACCGTAGGTATGAGCGTTTTCATCCGGGCTCATCCCCGGGCGCCGAAAAACTGAAGAAAAGGGGATCATCGTATGAGTTTTTTAGAAAATGTCATCGCGCGCGCCAAGCAGGACAAAAAAACCATTGTCCTGCCGGAGTCATATGAAAGGCGTTCGCTGGACGCCGCTCACGAAACGCTTAAAGAAGGAACGGCGGGTATTGTTTTAATCGGGAAAAAGAACGAAATTACAGCTAAAGCGGACGGTTTGGATCTCTCCGGCGCGGTGTTTATCGATCCGGATACTTACGAGAAAATGGACGAGCTTATCGAGGCGTTTTACGAGCTCCGCAAGAAGAAGGGCATGACGCGGGAAGAAGCCTCTAAAATACTGAGGGAAGATCCGCAGTATCTGGGCGTTATGCTGGTAAAAGCGGGGCTGGCCGACGGTATGGTGTCCGGAGCGATACACTCCACAGCGAACACACTGAGGCCCGCGCTTCAGATACTAAAAACAAAACCGGGCACAAAACTGGTTTCGGCTTTCTTCGTAATCGTCGTGCCCGACTGTCAATACGGCGCGGACGGGGTATTTGTGTTTGCGGACTCCGGCCTAGTTCAGAATCCCAACCCCGAGGAATTGGCCGCTATCGCGGTAAGCTCCGCGGGCTCGTTCAAACAGTTAGTTCAGTTAGAACCCGTAGTGGCTATGCTGTCGCATTCAACAAAGGGCAGCGCCTCTCACCCCGATGTGGATAAGGTGCTGGAAGCCACGAAACTGGCGAAGGCCGCCGCGCCCGATTTGGCGCTGGACGGCGAATTTCAGCTTGACGCCGCCGTTGTGCCGGAGGTGGGTAAATCAAAAGCGCCCGGAAGCGCGGTCGCCGGTAAGGCGAACGTTCTGGTGTTCCCGGATCTGGACGCGGGAAATATCGGATATAAACTGGCGCAGCGCCTGGCAAAAGCGGAAGCCTACGGTCCTATTACCCAAGGTATCGCCAAGCCAGTCAACGACTTGTCTCGAGGGTGTTCGGCCGAGGACATTGTGGGCGTAATCACCATTACCGCCGTACAGGCGCAGGCATAAGGAGATTCTATGAAGATATTAGTTGTTAACTGCGGCAGTTCATCCCTTAAATATCAATTGATAGACATGGAAGGCGAGCGCGTGCTGGCTAAGGGTTTGTGCGAGCGCATCGGCATAGACGGACGCCTGAAACACTCCGGCAAGGCGGAGTATACCGCGGACGCGGAGATGAAGAACCACACGGACGCGATCCGTTTGGTGCTGGACGCCCTCCTGAACAAGGATCACGGCGTGTTGAATTCGATCGGCGAGGTAAACGCCGTCGGCCACCGTGTCGTACACGGCGGCGAGTACTTCAGCCAGTCTGTCATAGTCACTGGCGAGGTTAAGAAAGCGATTGAGGAGTGCTGCGCTTTAGCTCCGCTTCATAACCCACCGAACCTGATCGGCATAAACGCGTGCGAAGAACTGATGCCCGGAGTGCCGCAGGCGGTTGTGTTTGACACCGCGTTTCATCAGACTATGCCGCCGAAAGCGTATCTGTACGCAATACCGTATGAATTGTATGAGAAGCGCAAGATCCGCAAATACGGCTTCCATGGCACCAGCCATAAATATGTGGCTCAGCGCGCCGCCGCCATGCTGGGGAAACCGCTGGAAAGCCTGAAGATTATTACGTGCCACCTCGGCAACGGCGCCAGCGTTTGCGCTGTCGAATACGGTAAATCAATTGACACCAGCATGGGCTTAACGCCGCTGGAGGGCTTGGCGATGGGTACGCGCAGCGGCAGCCTGGATCCGGCAATCATTCCGTTTTTGGTGGAGAAAGAGCGGATATCCGTTAAAGACGTTGAAAATATACTGAATAAGAAATCCGGGGTGCTGGGGCTGTCCGGCGTGTCCAGCGATTTCCGCGATATAGAGGACGCCAAGAAACAGGGAAATTCGCGAGCGGTTATAGCGTTGGATCTGTTTCATTACCGCGTTGCTAAAACCGTCGGCGAGTACGCGGCGGCCATGAACGGCGCGGACGCCGTGGTGTTTACGGCCGGCTTGGGTGAAAACAGTATGAGTTCGCGCGCGGAGGTTTGCTCGTATTTAGGATATCTGGGCCTGCGCGCGGATAGTCAAAAGAATAACACGCGCGGCAAAGAGGCGGATTTTGCCACTGATGATTCCAAGGTGCGCGCGCTGGTGATACCCACGAACGAAGAACTGATGATTGCCCGCGATACGGCGGGGCTGCTAGCGGGTCGGTAAATAAAGGTTGATCGCCGTAAGGGCGGCCCGACTTTGGAAAGAGTTATTGCGAGGGACGGTGTTTTGCTGTATGGATAATGGCATTTGAGCCGTTGGCGCTTGCTCGGCAGGAACTGGAATCGGATAAAACCGATTAACAAAAAACGCGGAAAAATCCGCGCGGCGGGGTTGTTCGCCTTGACATCGGATTAGGCTTATGATAGTATATGAAAATTGGCGCAGTTGATTTAAATGACAAAGAATTAAGAAGACCGCGGATGCCAGCCGGATCACAATCCGCGTTTCGATGTCTTGCGAAGAATAAGGAGGTGAGCCGGTATGTCTATCTGCCCAAAGGGTAAACATTCCAAAGCCCGCAGGGATAAAAGAAAAGCCCAAAGCTGGAAAATCACGTTGCCCAGCTTGGTTGTCTGCAGCAAGTGCGGTGAACTCATGCGGTCCCATAGAGCCTGCCGTTCCTGCGGTTCCTACAATAAACGGGAAGTGCTGAAGGTCGCGGAGTGATTGAACATACAGACAGCCCATGGCTGTCTTTTTTTGCGATGGCAGGACGGACGGACAAGCTCGGCGGATCGCGATCAATATGAACATGGGATGAGGTGCGGGGTTTTGGGTGGAATTTTTATCGCTGTGGACGCCATGGGCGGCGACGACGCCCCAAGGGAAACGGTCAAAGGCGCGGTGGAAGCCCTCGCCGACGCAAGGGTCAATATATTGCTGGTGGGCAGGGAGGACGCGGTTAAACGCGAACTCTCCGCGTACAAATACGACGCCGCTCGGATTAAGCTGATCGGGGCTTCCGAAGTTATCGGAAACGACGAGCAGCCTACGTCCGCGATACGCCAGAAGAAAGACAGCTCCATCGTTAAGGGTCTTAATCTGCTTAAAGAGGATCGGGCGCAAGCGTTTGTATCCGCGGGCGCTACCGGCGCGCTGCTTACAGGCGCGACGCTGATCGTCGGGCGGATAAAAGGCGTGGAGCGTCCCGCGCTGGGCGCGCTGCTGCCCAATGAAAAGGGGTTTTCGTTTCTGATCGACAGCGGAGCGAATGTAGACGCCAAACCCGGATATCTGCTTCAATTCGCGAAAATGGGTTCTATATACATGGAATACGTGATGAATATAGAAAAACCGCGCGTGGGTCTCTTGAATATCGGCGCGGAGCGCGAAAAGGGAAACGCGCTGACTAAAGAGGCTTACGGCTTGTTGGAATCCTCCGAACTTAATTTTATCGGCAATCTCGAAGCGCGAGACATGCCGCTGGGCGCGGCGGACGTGGTCGTCTGCGACGCGTTCACCGGCAACGTGGTGCTTAAATACACGGAAGGTTTTGCCAAGGCCATGCTGGGCATGATAAAGAAAGAACTTAAGTCGTCCGTAATCTCCAAGCTCGGCGCTTTGATGGCTAAAGGCGCGTTTAAGAACCTGAAAAAGAGTTTTGATTACAGCGAGGTGGGCGGCGCGCCGTTTCTGGGGCTTAAGGCGCTTGTCGTAAAAGCGCACGGCAGCTCGGACGCCAAAGCTATACGATCCGCTATAACCCGTTGTACGGAATTCGCGGAAAAGGGTATAATCGAAAAGATCTCGGAGAGTATACGGAAAGACACTATAAAAGGGAGCGAGAGTAATGGAGTTTGAAAAGATCCGCGAAGTCATCTCAGAGCAGATGGGCATCAGCAAGGATAAGATAAAAATGGAAACGTCCTTTACCAAGGATTTGGGAGCGGATTCACTGGACGTTTTCCAGATTATCTCCGAGTTGGAGGATATCTTCGACTTGGAATTCTCAAATGAGGACGCGGAGAAGATTGTGACTGTGGGGGACGCCGTGGCGTTCCTGCAAAACGCGCGGTAATTATGTACGAGAGGGTTTTTGAAAAGCTCAAGTATACATTTAACGACGCCGGTTTACTGGAGCAGGCGTTCACACACAGCTCATACGCGCACGAGCGGTCGCCGGACTCGCCGGAGCATAACGAACGGCTGGAGTTTCTCGGGGACGCGGTCCTTGAGGTGCTGATCAGCGAATTGCTGTATAAGCGGTTTCCGGACTATGATGAAGGCCAGTTGACCAAATTCCGCGCCGGGTTAGTGTGCGAGGCCAGTTTGGCAAAAGCGGGCCATGAAACGGGCATAGAAGAGTATCTGCGTCTGGGCAGGGGAGAGGAGAGTACAGGCGGACGCCATAGGGACGCTCTTCTGGCCGACGCCATGGAAGCGGTGGTTGGCGCTCTGTTTCTGGACGGCGGGCTTGAACGCGCGCGCGCGTTTATACACGATTGCTTTGACGGGGAGATCCGCCGGCAGTCCGATAGTCTCGAGCAGTTTGACAATAAGACATTTCTGCAGGAATCGTTTCAAAAAAACAGTAAGATCCCTTTGAATTATGTTATAACCGATGAATCCGGACCCGATCATAATAAAAGATTTACCGCGAAGGTCAGGCATAACGGGAAAATACTCGGAGCGGGCAGCGGCAGAAGCAAAAAGGAAGCCGAACAGAACGCCGCTGCGGAAGCCGTAAAGAAACTGGGTCTGCGTTAATATAGTATATTTTCCTACATCCTGCGCAAAATAACCGCATAGTAATTGTCGTAATAGGGATAAATCTCTGTGCGGCTGTATCATTACATCACGTTCAGACATAACGCAAGACAGGGAGGAGAACATGTGGAGACGTTAAAGGTTTCATCCAGTTCCGTGCCGAAATCGGTAGCGGGGGCCATTGCGGCGATATCGCGAAATAATATGCAGGTCGATCTGGTGGCGATAGGCGCCAGCGCAGTTAATCAAGCCGTAAAGAGTATCGCTATAGCCCGGGGTTACGTGGCGCCTAACGGCATTGAATTAGTATGTATTCCGTCTTTTTCGCAGCTTGAGGTTGACGGGCTGACCAAAACCTCAATTCATTTTTTAGTTGAAAAACGCTAGGTTCAGGCCGTCTGTGCATGCAGACGGCTTTTTGATTTCCTTGCCAAAACCCGAATATGTCTATATAATGACATTAGTATAAGAGCGGGGGTTATTATGAGCGTTGTTGTAATCGGAGGCGGCCCGGCGGGCATGATGGCCGCCGGAGCCGCGGCGTCCGCGGGCGAGGATGTCGTTCTGCTTGAGAAGAACGTCAGGCTTGGCCGCAAACTTTCAATAACCGGCAAAGGGCGATGTAATGTAACCAACGCCCGCGACGCCGACGGTCTGCTGGCTAATACGCCCGGAAACCCCAGTTTCCTTCGGGGAGCTTTCAATAAGTTTTCCAGCGTTCAAACCATGTCGTTTTTTGAAAGCCTGGGTGTCAAACTCGTGGTTGAGCGCGGCCGGCGCGTGTTTCCGGAGTCGGGAAAGGCGGAGGATATAGTATCGGCAATGGAGAGGTATCTGGTAAGAAACGCGGTGGAGATAAAACTCAACGCGGCGGTTACGGATATAGAGTTCGGTAAAATAAAAACAATAAGGCTCGGAGAGCGCGTATATAGAGCGGAGAGTTTGATCTTGGCCCCGGGAGGGCTATCGTATCCCGCCACCGGCTCCACGGGCGACGGCTACCGATTTGCCAAAAAGGCGGGTCATGGCGTCACAAAGCTCAGGCCGTCGCTGACGCCGATGCGTACATCCGAATCGTGGGTTTCCGAACTGCAAGGGCTGACTTTAAAAAACGCGGGCATAGTAATGCGAAACAGTACGGGCGTCGTCTATAAAGACTTCGGCGAACTCCTGTTTACGCACTTCGGTGTTTCAGGCCCGGTTATACTCTCAGCCAGCCGCTTTTTCAGCGATGGGGACAAGCACGGGATTGATATAGACCTAAAACCCGCTCTGGATGAACAGACTTTAGACGCTCGCGTACTGCGGGATTTTCAACTGTATAAGAACAGAGATTTTAGCAACGCGCTTGACGACTTGCTCCCGCGCGCGCTGATACCGGTAATTGTCAGGCTTTCCGGCGTCAATGCGTCAAAAAAGGTAAACGGTATAACCAAAGTTGAAAGAAAAGCGCTGATTAAGTTAATTAAATGTCTAAAGTTGAACGTACTGGGCTTATCCGGTTTCGAAAGCGCGGTTATCACACGGGGCGGTGTGGATGTGAAAGAGATTAATCCGACAACAATGGAGTCAAAGTTTATAAAGGGGCTGTATTTTGCCGGCGAGATTCTGGACGTGGACGCGCTGACAGGCGGATACAACCTGCAGATTGCTTTCTCAACAGGTTTTACCTCCGGTTGCGCCGCGGGAGGGATGTTAAAATGATAGCAATCAGGGGAGCCATAACTGTTGACGATAATACGCGCGAGGAGATCCTCTCCTCCGCGAGGATACTGCTGTCCGAGATTATAAAATCCAACAGGCTGGAGATTCGGCGGATTGTATCCGTTATATTCTCCGCGACGAACGACCTGAACCGGGCGTATCCCGCCGAGGCGGCGCGGGAACTGGGCATAACCGAGGCGGGGCTGATGTGCCTAGGGGAGATGTATGTCGAGGGCAGCCTGCCGAAATGTCTGCGGGTGATGGTTTTAGCGGAAACGGGTAATGAGCGTCGCGGCGCGAGGCATATATATATGAAAGAAGCGGCGCGGCTCCGGCCAGAGTACGCCAAATTTTTCGCCGTTGCCGTAGACGGTCCGGCCGGGGTGGGCAAGGGTACGCTGGCCAAAAAGCTCGCCGAGGCCTTGGGGTTCATCTACGTGGATACCGGCGCGATGTACCGCGCGGTCGGGTATTTCTGCCTGAAAGAAAACATTTCCTTGACAGACTCAAAATTAGTGGAAAACGCTTTGGCGGGTATGAGTCTATCTGTAGAGAATCGAAATAGTATTCAAAGGGTTTTACTGAACGGCGTTGATGTGACAGACGAGCTCCGCGCGCCTGAGGTTTCAGACGCTTCCTCAAAAGTGGCCGCGATACCGGCTGTGCGTGAGAAACTCCTTATAACGCAGAGGAAGACGGCGGAGGGGAATAATATTGTAATGGAGGGCAGGGATATCGGCACGCGGGTTCTGCCTGACGCGGATATAAAGATATATTTGGACGCCGATATAGACGAGCGAGCTCGAAGGCGCTTAAAGGACATGGCCGATATGGGGGTGAGGGCGAATTTCGCGGAGATCAGGCGTAACCTCGAGGATCGTGACCGCCGCGACACGCTGCGCGAGCATTCACCGCTAAAACGCGCCGACGACGCAGTGCTGATAGATTCTACCCATATGAGCACGCTTCAGGTGATCGAAGCGGCACTGGGCATTATTTATGACAAAACAGGAGGGCTTTATGGTATACGCGATAGCTAAAATATTGGGCGGTATAGCGTTCCGCCTCAAATTCCGGATTAAAGTTATCGGCCGGGAGCATATCCCAAAAACCGGAGGAATCATTCTCTGCGCGAATCACGCGAGCGCCATAGACCCTATCCTTATAGCGTTAGCGGTAAACCGTAAGCTGAGGTTTATCGCAAAAAGGGAATTGTTTCGGAATAAAGCGCTGGCCGCCCTCATAAGCGTCTTGGGCGCGTTTCCGGTAGATAGGGAAACCGCCGATATCACCGCTTATAAAACCGCTATCAACCTCCTTCAGAACGGTGAGGCGCTGCTGCTGTTCTCACAGGGTACGCGGCAGAAGACTATAGATATATCCAACAATAAGTCGGGCGCGGCGTTTTTCGGTATTAAGGCCCGTGTGCCCATCATACCGATTGGCATAACCGCGACGTATAAGACCTTTTCCACAGTGCGCGTTCATATCGGGAGGCCAATCAGTTTGGATAAATATTCAGGCGCTAAACTGAAAACCGAACTGCTGAACGAGGTTACCGAAGAGACCATGCGCCAGATCATCCGGCTTACAGGTGAGAAGTAATGGACGTAACCGTAGCTAAAACCGCGGGGGTTTGTTTTGGCGTGGCGGGCGCGATTAATACGGTGTATGAGGCGTGCGGGACGCGTAAGCTTTGTACATACGGGCCGTTAATCCATAATAAGTTCGTAACAGATGATCTGGAGACTAAAGGCGTCCGCGTTGTAGAGAATCTTGACAGTGTTACTGATGAAACGGTGGTGATTCGTTCACATGGCGTGCCAAAGTCGGTTTACGCGGAATTGGAAAAGCGTGGTATCCCGTATATAGACTGTACATGCCCGAATGTGAAACGCATACATCGGTTAGCCGAAAAATGCCGCGTCGCGGGTCGGCGGCTGATAATATCCGGAGAGCGGCGGCACCCCGAAGTCTTGGGAATTCAGGGTCATTCCGATGACTGTGTAGTTGTGAAAAATTTAGAGGAACTGAGGGAGGTCGTTTCAGACGCGGGCGTCAAGTACACGCTGGCGGCGCAGACGACTTATAGCCGCAGGGATTTTTCAGCGATGAAAACTTATGTGAGCGCGCTGGATTTGGACATAATAATAGAAAACACGTTGTGCGGAGCGTTAAGGGAGAGCCAGGCCGAAGCGGCTAGGCTGGCTGAAACCGTAGACGTAATGCTCATTTTAGGTGATCCTGAAAGCGCGAATACCGAAAATTTATACCGTATATGCAAACAGCATTGTAAACGGTCATACCGTCTGGAAAGTATCCATAATTTATTGTTGAATATTTTGTGTTCTGATGATAAAATGGGAATAACGGCTGGCGCTTCCACACCGCCGGCGATAACAGAGGAGGCAGTCAAATTTATGAGCGAACTGGAAATCACCAGCGGTAACCAGTCATTTGAGGAAATGTTGGACGAGTCCATAGTCACTTTACATACGGGTGACATTGTAAAGGGCAAAGTGATACAGGTTTTGCCGTCGGAAGTATCTGTTAATTTGAATTATAAGTACGAGGGCATAATACCCAGAGGCGAGATCACCGACGACCCATTGGTAGACATCAGCACGCTGCTGAAACCGGGCGATGAGATTGACGTATTTGTAATTCGTGTAAACGACAGTGACGGAAATGTTTCCCTGTCCAAGAAGAAATTGGACGCTCAGAAAAATTTCTCCGAATTGGAAGAGGCCTTTGAAAATAAAGCTGTTTTGCCCGGCAGAATAGTCGATCAGGTTAAAGGCGGATTGATTGCGGTAATCCGAGGTATGCGCGTGTTTGTGCCTTCTTCGCAGATCTCTAACCGCTACATTGAAGACCTGTCTGTTTTCAAGGGGAAAGAATTTAATTTTAACATACTGGAATTGGATAAAACAAAACGGCGTATCGTGGCTGGCCGCAAGGAGTTGGCGGCAATCGAGCAGAATAAGCGCCGTGACGAATTCTTCGCCGAAGTACAAATCGGTCAGAAACTTACCGGTACTGTAAGCCGTATAGCGGCGTTCGGAGCTTTTGTGGATTTAGGCGGTGTGGACGGACTAATCCATATATCCGAGCTGTCTTGGGGACGTGTGCGCAAGGTATCGGATGTGCTGAGCGAAGGCGATACGGTTACTGTTACGGTTATAGACCTCAATAAAGATAAGGGAAAGATCTCTCTCTCATTGAAGGATATAGATTCCAACCCATGGAACAACGTAAGCGTCAAATATCCTGTTGGCGGCATAGTCGAGGGTAAGGTCGTACGCATTGTTACATTCGGCGCGTTCGTGGAACTGGAACCCGGTATTGACGGGTTGGTTCATATCTCTCAGATCGCCGCCAAGCACGTGGTTAAAGTTGAGGACGAGCTGAGGGTCGGCGAGATCATCAAGGTTAAGGTTACTGAAATAGACGACGAAAATAAAAAGATAAGCCTTTCCAAGAGGGAAGCCGACGGCGTGGACTCAGCCGAGGAATCTCCCGTTGATGACGATTTGAATGAATCCGCTGAGAATTGAAAGGGTTTCCGGCGATAACGCCGAATCAATAGAAACTATCGCCGATTTGGCGCGGCGTATATGGACGGAGCATTACACGCCCATAATAGGCGAGGGGCAAGTCGAGTATATGCTCGATCATTTTCAAGACATAGAAGCGATAACCCGTCAGATAGATTCAGACGGTTACGCCTATTATATCGCTTATTGGGACGGGCTGCCCGCCGGGTACTGCTCCGTTCTGACCGACGATGATGAGAACTCCGTTTTCCTGAGCAAGATCTATGTTGACGCTGATTTCAGGCGAAAAGGCGTCGCGCGCGAGTTTATACGCCGCGTGCTTGCGGATACCGGCTATACCCGCGTATGGCTTACGGTCAACAGGAATAACATCGGGTCTATCGAGGCGTACAAGAAAATGGGTTTTGAAATCGCCGAAAGCCTTGTAACTGATATCGGCGGCGGCTATGTTATGGATGATTACAAAATGGTGTGGAGAGCATAAAGAACAGGCCGGCGGCCAGACAATTATGTCTGGCCGCCGGCTCTGTTTTTAATTAATTTACGAAATTCTTTTCGTCGGTGTAGCACACACCGTTTTCGTCGATAAATTCATCGTCGTCATCGTCATATTCATCGTCGTCTAACTCGTCGTGCTCATCCAGCAGAAATCTGTGGACGCAGTACGCGGCGGCCGCCGCCAGCAGCGCTAAAAGCAGCGACACAAGGATTATGCCGGCGGTTCCTTTCTGTTTCCTGTGTAAAATCCGTTTCATATTTAACTTCCTTTCGCTGATTTACCCGGATGAACGTTGATACACCATTAAACGCTTTTGAAAAAGACGTCCGTGCTTAAGTGCCAGTCTTTCGTCCGCTTCAAATCGTTATACTCCGAGTACGCCTTTCGCATAATTTGCTTTTCATCATGAAATTTGAGCAGATGGTACGCCTCGTGCTGTTTATAAAACCCGGCGTCGGCGAAATATTCTTCGGCTTGAGGCTTGCAGTAAAACGAGTCAGAGGTCATTAGATACCAATAAACGGTTTTATTGACGATCTCGTCGCTTCCCCGGAAATTATACTGCGTTTTCCCGATATATTGGATGATCCTGGCGATAACGCCCGTTTCCTCGCGCACTTCGCGCAGAGCGGTCTGTTTATATGTCTCGCCCGATTCCAACGTACCCTTTGGCATTACCCAGCCCATATACCTGCCGTTCTGATTCTTATACAGCAAAAGTACTTTTCCCTTATGGATAACCACTCCTCCGCAGCTTATCGCTTCCAAAACTGATCATTCCTCCATCGATCTCATCGGCTTGGCCGATTTAATCTGATGATCCAGCACTGATAAGAGTATATTCCTTTCCGGATAATTTTTCAATTAAAAGATCAATGCGTGTGGATCGGCTAAATATAGCGTCCCTTGCGGCGTTTTTTTTATACTCGGATGTTTTTGTATAATAACGGGGATAATAACCCGTAATTAATCAAAACTTAAGTTGACTGAATTCAATAAGTGGCCTATAATCAATTTTTAGAAATGAGGTGTCGTCGATGGAAAAAAAATCAATCCTCGCGTGCGCGCTTGTCTGCGCGGCCATAGTGGGATGCGCCAGCGAGCAGACGGAAACGGTTCAAGAAAAGATTATTAGTGTACGGGTGACCCCGGCCGCGATCAAGGAAATCCGCAAGGATCTTACTTACCCCGGTCAAGCCCAACCGTCGGATCAAATCGCGGTAATGGGCAAACTCTCCGGAAAGGTAAACGAAGTGTTCTATAACGTCGGGGACTATGTGAACGCTGGCGATGTTCTCTTCACGATGGACGACTCAGACATACTGAGCAACATCAAGTCTTTGGAAGCCCAGCTTGAAACCGCTGAAGCGGCTGTACAGGCGGCGGAAACCGGCGTGGAACTGGCAAGCGGCAGCGCCGTGCAAGCGCAGATCCTGCAAGCTTCGGGCGGCGTAAGTCAAGCGGACACCGGCGTAAAGCAGGCGGAGCGTAATGTGGAGCAAGCCAAACTGGCGGTGGACGCGGCTCAAAATGCCCTGGAACAAGCAGGAATGTCGGTAGAACAGCGAGAAATGGCCATTAAACAGGCGCAAGTCGCGTTAGACAGCGCCCAGAAGAATTTTGACAACACCGCGATTCTGTATGATGGCGGAACTATTCCTCAGGTCCAGTACGACCAGGCGGAAACCGCTCTCAAAAACGCCGTTTTCGCGTATGAACAAGCGCAAGCGGCGCTGGAGCAGACCAGAGCCGCCGTAAGTCAGGGTCAGACATCCTTGGAGCAGGCGCAAAACGGATACAACACGGCTCTGATTGCCCAAGAGCAGGCAAGTAAGTCGTACGCGCAGGCTTTGGAGAGTTATGACATTACGGCCAACGTCGCCCCGGGCGAGAGTCTGCGACGGGCAGCGGACGCTTTGGCCCAAGCTCAGGCGCAGCGTAACAGTATCGCGGTAAACTTGGAAAGCGTTCGGGAAAATCTGGACGACGCGTCTGTTACCTCGCCAATCAGCGGCATTGTGAGCGCGCGGAATGTGGAACCCAACACCATGCTGCTAGGGAACGCCGCGCCGTTTACTATCGTGCGGACGGATGTCATAGAGGCGAGGGTAAATGTCACCGAAGCCATCGTGAACAATCTGGAGGCGGGACAAAAGGTTACTGTTCAGATCAGCGCGGCGGGGGACGCGGAATTCGAGGGGGAAATCGTGACGCTGGCGCCGGCGGCCAGTGAGGTTACTGGCGCTTTTGAGGTGCGCGTGGCTATTGACAACGCCGAGAACCGCATTAAGCCCGGAATGTACGCCGAGGCGAGGTTCGCCAAGGAGCGCGCGCCAAACGCCGTAGTTGTGCCGCGAGGCGCTGTGCTGTCGGAGCAGGATGGTCAGTATGTATATCTGGCGGAAAATGAAACGGCGCGCAGAGTTAAAGTAACAACGGGTATTGACAATGGCGTGGATATTGAAATAACAGATGGGATCTCCGAGGGCGATCCGGTGATCGCAAAGGGTCAGAGCTATTTGAAGGACGGGTCTAAAATACAAATTGACGAGGGCGAGGATCTGTAATGATATCGGAACTTTCCATTAAACGCCCCGTCACGACGGTAATGTTCGTATTGATTGTAATTATTCTGGGCGTTGTGTCGCTTACAAATCTGAAACAGGATCTTATGCCGCAAATGGATCTCGGTATCGCCATAGTGATGACCGGGTTTGACGGCGCGGGACCTGAAGAGGTGGAAAACCTTGTTACCGTGCCTTTGGAGAATGTGCTGAATACTGTCAGCAATCTGAAAAACATGACATCCACTTCCTCCAACGGCAGCTCCATGATAGTGCTGGAATTTATGGACGGCACGGATATGGACAGCGCGGCGCTGAAGATTCGCGAGAGCATCGACTTGGTCAGCTCCATGCTGCCCGATGCCTCGGATCCCCGTGTGCTGCAAATTGATCCGAGCATGATGGATCAGCTAATCATCGGAGTGACCGGGCAGGATATGGATCTGGCGAGCCTGAAAAACATTCTGGACGACGAGGTCATTAACCGGCTGGAAAAACTGGAAGGCGTCGGGTCGGTCACGGCGAGCGGAGGTCTGGAGCGGGAGATCGGCATTGAGCTTATGCCCGACAAGCTTAACAGCTACAATGTGAACGGATCGCAGATCGCGGCTTTGCTGGCGGCGGAAAATATCAATCTGCCGGGAGGCCGTCTGAACCAAGGCGAATTTGAGTTGCAAGTGCGTACAACCGGCGAGTTCCAATCCGTGGAGGAAATTGAAAACCTGCCTATTACCACCCCTCGCGGCTCGGTGATACACCTTAGAGACGTTGCCTTGGTTACCGACGGATTTAAGACCGCGACGTCTTATTCGCTTGTAAACGGGCTTCAGGGCATCAGCCTGTCAATTTCGAAGCAATCGTCCGCGAACACGGTGGAAGTGGCGGATCGTGTTTTGGCGGAGATTGACGTTCTGCGAGCGGAGTTTCCCGATCTGGATATTATCACCATTATGGATAACTCAAGTTTTATCAAAAGCTCCGTAAACAATGTTTGGCAGACGGTCATACAGGCGACAGTGCTGGCCGCCTTGGTACTCTTGATCTTCCTCGGAAGTATACGCGGTTCGCTCATTATCGGGGCCGCCATACCTATCTCCATCATTACCACCATGGGCCTTATGTATTTTTCTGACATCACGCTGAACATGGTCACGCTGAACGCCTTAGTGATCAGCGTAGGTATGCTGGTCGATAATTCTATCGTGGTGCTGGAAAGTATTTCGCGGCATCTGCAAGCGGGCAAGGAACCTAAGGCGGCGGCTGCCGACGGGGCTAAGGAAGTGGGTCTCTCCGTCATGGCGTCAACGCTGACTACTGTAGTTGTGTTTGTGCCCGTGCTCTTCACCAGCGGCATCGCGGGCGTGATGTTCGGCCAGTTGGGGCTGATTCTGACATTCTCTCTACTGGCGTCGTTGGTTGTGTCGT
>JAISZF010000084.1 GCA_031269415.1 Clostridiales bacterium | reverse complement strand
GAGTTTTAAGCAAGTGTGTTTTATTACGCTTATATTACAATTTTAAAGCATATATGTCAACAGCATAAAAACAGCCGGCGGGAAAACCCGCCGGCCGCGCATTTTAGAGTGGCAGCTCAACCGTAACCGAACAACCGCCCTCCGGTCTGTTGCTCATTAGAAATCGCCCGCCGCATTTCGCGATTGTCGTTCGGCAGTAACGCAGACCAAAACCGGTTCCATTCTCCTTGGTCGTATAGAAATCGCTTCTCTGATCCAGCAGCTCCTGCGGAAGCCCCGTCCCGTTGTCGTTTATTGTAACGCGTACAGTGCTTGAAGTGGACTCCTGAATGATCTCGATAACGCCAATTTGCGAAACAGCTTCGACAGCGTTGTTCAGAACGTTGGTAAAAACCATACTAATCTTTTTCTCAAACCCCAGTAACCGCAAGGGGCGTAAGCCCGATTCACGGGTGAACGTAATGGTTTCATATCTGCTTTGATACTCCGAGGCTAAAGTGTCCAGCATCGTTGTTAAATCGAACAGTTCTTCACATTTCTCCGACAGCGTGATATTTATCAGATCCATAACCAGTTGGTTTATCTTGTAAAGCTCCTGTTCGATTATACCGCAGTACTTCTTATATTTTTTTCCGGTGTCCCTCGCTTTAATCAGATCCAAATTCGCTAAAGCCAACGCTAAAGGATTCTTGATTTCGTGAGCTATAGTGGCGGCTATTTCTTCCAGCGTTTCTAGGTTACCTCCGAAAGAAGACATCCATATCCCTTCTTCCTTTGTCATGTGTGAGTGAGTGATTACTCGGACGGCAATTCAATTATGCGCCCGGATACAATCAGGTTAGGATCGGTAATTCCGTTATATTCCATAATGCGCGATACCATATCGGACGTTCCGTAAAAACGGAGGCTGATCGAGTTGAGGGTATCTCCGTCCCGAATGGTATAAGTTTCAGGTATTGTCGCCGGCGTAACCGGACGCGTCGGTTCATCGGTAGGTTCGGGCGTGCTGCTGGGCCGCTCCGTAAAACCGCTGCCGTCTGTCTGAATAACGCCGGAGGTCGCTGCCGCGTCTGGTACGCTTGAAGTCTCCTGTCCGCCCGATACGGGTACCGTGGTGTCTTTGCTGAATTGCAGCGCTAAATTCTTGTAAGACGCGTTCAATTGCACCAGTTGCCTTTCCATCAGTGATATGCGGTCTTGATTCTGAATAAGCCCAGCCCCGACTATGAACGAAACAATGAATAGAACCGCGCATAGCCCGACCAGCAGATTCAGCACCCGTTTTTGTTCCTGTGACTCTTTAGTGTATACTTTCGACAGTGATCGTGACCTCAGGCTGTCGATCACGGGCGCGTGATCCGGGGGCAGAGATGTATCGGAAGACACCATAACGGCGTTTTCGGGGTTGTCCGACATTTTATTCTGCACGATATACTCATGCATACTTTCATTTTTGTCATAATATATAAAATAACCCTTGGTCTCCTCTAATGTCATTCCGCTTTTGGTGTAAGTATAGAAAGCGTTTGCCTTTTCAATGGGATCCATGACAAACATTACCTGATACTTTTTCTTGAAGTGGTTCATATGTACGTCAATGTAGCCGCTGTTCAGATACACGCCGTAGCTGGGCTGAGACTGCATCCAGCCGACGATCTTCATACCCGGGAAATATTGATCTATGCAGGTTTGAGCGTAATCCATGGAACGATCGGTAAATAGGGTCAGCCCGTTGCGGACTTCGGTGTACCTGCCCTGTATCGCGCCGTTAATGAACAATATCGGCTGATTGTCAATGATAAGATAGCGCCCGACAAGTAAAGCGATCCGTTCCTGGTAACCACCCGCCTCAGCATATGTGTACAAATAAGAACAGACATAATCCTCTACATAGATACGCAGGCCTTCCCCTATAGACCCTATCTGTTTAATATTGGCGGGCAGTTCAAACTGATCCATTTTGATTCCTCCTGTATCTTAAAAATCTATCATGTATTTTGCGACATGAAACGCTAATCTTGGACAGTTATTCGACAGTACAAACTCATTTGTCTCTTTGTGCGCGAGAACATACTTCATGTCCACACTATATATCTATGCTGGACTTGCATAGTATAACACAGCGAATAAAAAATAAATAGTAAATAATGTAAATCTCATTAAATTTTTATCTTTATTTATTTACAAATTTATTATTTTTATCGGAATATTTTATAATTATTTCAATTTAAGTATTATCCAACAATTTCCAATATTATTTCCTACATACTGGGGAAAATAATTACAATTGGATATCTGCCTATGGAGGATTGCCGTGACAAAAAATATATATTATATAGATGTTATGTCTGAAAACGCTGTCGAACGTTTCGGGGATATATTTTTAAACAAGATACAGGGGAATCTGGATGAATACCGTCATCTGATCATCTTGTGCATAGGGACCGATCGCGCCACAGGCGACAGTTTGGGGCCAATAACGGGGCATAAGCTGGTATCGACTGTAAACAGCGGCATGGTGTCAATACTCGGCACTCTGGAGAAACCGGTACACGCGAAGAATATTCGCCAAACCTTGGACTATATAGAGGCGGCTTATGAAGATCCGTTCATCGCGGCTATCGACGCCTGCTTAGGTAAACCTGAAAGCGTAGGTTATATTACGATCGGCGAAGGACCGGTCAACCCGGGGGCGGGTTTGTCTAAAGCTTTGCCAACCGTGGGCAATGTGTCTATCACGGGCATTGTTAACGTGGCGACAGGCATGGATTTCGCCGTACTGCAAAATACACGGCTTCACCTGGTAATGAAGATGGCGGAGGTAATACACGACGGTATAAATCTCGGACTGGAAAATTATCAAAAAAGCTGTAGCCGATTAAATAAAAATATCGTATAGTTAAAGGAGGAATAATTTGCCCTGTTTTGCTTATCCGGGAGGAGGGTCTTATGACAAACTTCTATGCCAGACATAAAGCCAGAATAGATACGTCTTTATTTGTACTGGCGACAGTGATTTTTATCTACATTTTTATCACATACCTCTATTCATTTTTCGCGCCCTTTATTATCGGCTTTATACTATCCCTGATCGCCGAACCGCTGGCGCGTTTTATGAACAGACGGTTCAAGTTCAGCAGAGGCATTGCCGCAGGTCTGTGCCTTCTGGTACTTATCATCGCGCTTAGCCTGTTAAGCGCGACTATTGTTAATAAGATAATAAACGAAGGCAGGTCGTTTGTCTATGGAATTCCAAATTATGTAAATCAAATGACAAGTATTGTTAACGGAATTGTAAAGAAAATGGAGGGTTTTACTACCGTAGTCCCGGTATGGCTGCGAGCGGCTATAGAAAAAACGGACTATGTCTCAATACTGACATCCGGTCTGAGTGACGGCGTAAAGAGCGGGTCCTGGACTGTCGTCACGAATATTCCCGGTTTCATGATGACCCTTTTGATAAGCTTCATATCCTCGTTCTTCTTTATCCGGGACAGGGAAGTGATATTCGCTCTGGTGAAATCACATACGCCGATTTGGCTGGCGCCGCATCTCTCTAATGTTAAAAAAGGTCTATCCTACGCGATTTGGGGATATTTTAAAGCGCAAATAATTATTATAAGCATTGTGGCTTGTATCTTAATTATCGGGCTGATGATTACAGGTTATCCGTACGCGCTGTTTATAGGGCTGTTAATCGCGGTTATCGACGCTCTGCCTGTCTTTGGGAGCGGGTCCGTTCTCTGGCCATGGGCCGCGTTTAGTTTCATTAACGGAAATGTCGTAATGGGCGTCGAGCTGATTGTTATCTATTTGGTCATATTGATCACCAGGCAATCTTTAGAGCCGAGGATTGTCGGCAGTCAAATCGGCATACATCCTCTGCTGACCTTGATGGCTATGTTTATAGGGCTGAAGCTCTTTGGGTTCGTAGGATTGATACTGGGCCCGGCGATTGCCATTTCAGTCAAAGCGATATACGAATCACGGAAGAAAGTTGAAAGGGAGATGTTAGATGATAGAAACAGCCCCTGAAAGAGAACGTTATGTAATGGCGGCCGCCGTCAGCGGCGACGATGAGGAAGCGGAGACAAACTTGAGAGAACTGGCTCTGCTCATTGAGACAGGCGGCAACGAGGCTGCCGCGGAGATGGTTCAGAAGCGTGAGGCCGCGCATCCGGGGCATTATTTGGGGAAAGGAAAGCTGGAAGAACTGAGAATTCTAATAGAAGAGACAGGCGCCGACGCGGTTGTGACCGACGATGAATTGACCGCCTCACAGCGCGCCGCGATGGAAAAGGTATTAGGCGTCACCGTGTTGGACAGGACGCTGATTATACTGGATATATTCGCGAAGCGCGCTTCTACCGCCGAGGGAAAGGCGCAGGTTGAACTGGCGCAGTACAGGCACCGGCTCTCGCACCTGACTGGCCTTGGCGTCAGCCTGTCGCGGCTGGGAGGCGGTATCGGAACCAGAGGGCCGGGCGAAAGCAAGCTGGAAACGGATCGCAGGCATATCCGCGCGAGGATTGCCCAACTGAACGGCGAACTGAAGGACATCGCGTCGCGCCGGGCGCTCCTGCGGGAAAACAGAAACAGAACCGGGCTGCCCGTAATATCTATGGTAGGCTACACCAACGCGGGCAAATCCACCCTTATGAACAGCCTGACCGGAGCGGGGGTATTAGCCGAGGATAAACTCTTCGCCACATTAGATACTACAACCAGGGCGGTTTCGCTGCCCGGCGGAGGGGAAGCGTTATGCACGGATACGGTCGGGTTTATACGGAAGCTGCCTCATCATCTGATTCAAGCCTTCAGGGCAACATTGGACGAACTGCGTTATTCCGATATACTGCTGCACGTGGTGGACGCGGCGAACCCGGATCGCGAGAATCAGATGAAAGTGGTATATGAAACCCTGGATATATTGGGCTGTAAGGGCAAGCCAGTTATAACGGCGTTCAATAAAACCGATCTGCCCGTTTCCTTTCCGCTGCCGCCGGATCCCGCCGCGCGCGCCCGCGTTAACGTATCCGCGCTGACCGGGGAGAATAATGACGTTCTGCTGGGGCAGATCGAGAAGATACTGCAAGGACTTCGGAAAAAGAACACCCTCCTAATCCCTTACGCCGAAGGCCGTTGGGTAGAGTTGGTTCATGATCGCTGCGAGATATTAAACGAGGAACATACGGCGGAAGGCACTGTAATCGAGGCGTATCTGGACGACGAACTAGCAGGGCGTTTAAAGGAATACGTGATGGAAGGTTGAACAATGAATATTTCACCTTCGCGGGGCGTGCCGAGGCTTTCCTGACGGAAAAAAAATCGCGGTTTATATCCGCCGGGGCTGAGGTGTCCACAGAGAGCGAAGCGGCTGATTTTGTTGATGAGCAAAAGGGCTTGTACAAAGAGGCCAGCCATTATGTGTTCGCCTACCGGCTCGCTGACACAGAACGGGCCAGCGATGCCGGCGAACCTTCCGGCACGGCGGGCGCGCCGATTTTGAATCTCCTCAAAGCGGAGGGCATGAGAAACGCCATTATTGTAGTAACCCGATATTTCGGCGGTATTCTGCTAGGTAAGGGCGGATTGACGCATGCTTACGGCAACTGCGCGAAGCTGTTGCTTGAGACCGGCAAGGTGATAAAAAAAGTCCGCTGCCGAAAGATTTCACTTGCGGCGGACTATGTTTTTTTGGGGAAGCTGCAGTATTTCATTGGGCGTTCGGATGTGTTCCCGACGCGTACCGACTACACCGGACGGGTGGATCTGGAATTGATTGCCCGGGATGAGGCGGTAAAGGAGTTCATACGCGAGGTTGCCGATCTGACAAACGGCCGCGCGGAGACACGCGTGTCGGAGGCTTTTTATCATGAATACCCATTTTCCCAGCGGGCGTAAATACCGCAGGGCAAAACCAAGCCGTTCGCCTGTCTTAACCCTAATTCCCCGCTCGATGTGGCGCCGTTTTTGATTATCGACCGCAGGATATTTTCCGCCGTAACAGGCGAAAATCCGGTTGTATATGAATTAATCAGAAAAAACAGGGGTTCGGCGGACAGCAAGGCCGCGCAGGCGGACACAAGCTCGAAAAGCTTATCTTCTATCTTCCACACCTCGCCGCCAGGCCCCCTGCCGTATGAGGGCGGGTCCATGATAACGGCGTCGTACACAGCGCCGCGCCGCTGTTCCCGCAGCGCAAACTTTAATACGTCGTCGGTTATAAAACGCAGCCTGTTTTCCGGAACACCGGACAGCGCGGCGTTTTCTTTTGCCCAGACATTCATGCCCTTAGCGGCGTCCACATGGGTTACATTCGCGCCCGCCGCCGCCGCCGCCGAAGTCGCGCCTCCGGTGTAGGCGAAGAGATTGAGCACCCGGACGGATTTTCCGCCGATTTTATCA
This sequence comes from Clostridiales bacterium, assembly GCA_031269415.1. Classification (GTDB taxonomy): domain Bacteria; phylum Bacillota; class Clostridia; order Lachnospirales; family WQUN01; genus JAISZF01. Next base: position 9,088 of record JAISZF010000084.1, on the reverse strand, counting down.
ATAATCCATTGCCAATTTACCGCCTGTTCGGGAAACAACCCCATATGCTTGAAATCGGTCGGGCGGATCTTGAATGTAAGGCTTTCCCATCCGATATGCCAAGTGCCGGGCGTCTGCTTTTTTATCTCCCAGAAACCTCCTCCGGAACGGCTTCGGTGATAACGCATATGGCAGCCTTTCCAGAGCGGGCTTTTTGAATCCCCCGGCCAAATGATCTGCGGATCAGGCCGAGCCACGACTATATCGCCCCAGCGTTCCAGTTTCTCGCCGCGGTGGGTGTCCAGAAGTTCATAGTCTTTCCATGTGTCGGGAATCAGCATGGGATTCTCCTTTTGATTATATTAAAAACGGGATTGCCGTATAAACGGCAACCCCTGTCTTTTATCTATTAATGCACAATCGCCTGCTCCGTGTCTTTGTCAAACACATGAATACGATTCGCGTCCAACGCGACCTTAATCCGGTCGTTAGCCTTGGCTGTGGAACGCGGATTAACGCGGGCGGTCAAGTTTTGACCGGCGGCGACAACATACAAATAAACTTCAGCGCCCAGCAATTCCGTAACTTCCACGTCGACATCAATAAGACTGTCGGGAGAGGTGGAGATAAACATTTCCTCATCATGGAGGTCTTCGGGGCGAATACCCATCTTTACAGTTTTGCCGTCGTAACCGCCTTCCAGCAGGGCCTTGCTTTTGGATTCGGGCAGCTTAATCTTAAATTCGCCGAACGTCAGGAATACCGCGTTGCCACTGCGCTGCACGAGCGCGTCAATCATATTCATCTGCGGCGATCCGATAAATTCGCCCACAAACAGATTAACCGGTTTGTTGTACAGATTAATGGGGCTGTCAACTTGCTGAACGATTCCGTCTTTAAGCACTACTATACGTGTGCCGAGCGTCATGGCTTCGGTCTGGTCGTGTGTAACATAAATAAATGTTGTTTGCAGCCGCTGATGCAGTTTAGTGATCTCGGTTCTCATCTGAACGCGGAGTTTGGCGTCCAAATTGGAGAGCGGTTCGTCCATCAGGAAGACCTTGGGTTCACGCACTATGGCGCGGCCCATCGCGACACGCTGACGCTGCCCGCCGGACAGCGCCTTGGGCTTTCTGTCCAACAATTGCTCGATGTCAAGAATTCTCGCGGCTTCATGAACGCGCTTGTCAATCTCCGGCTTAGGCATTTTTCTCAGCTTCAAGCCGAAAGCCATATTGTCATACACACTCATATGGGGATAAAGAGCATAGTTCTGGAAAACCATGGCAATATCTCTGTCTTTGGGCGCGACGTCATTCATAAGTTTATCGCCTATGTACAATTCACCTTCAGAAATTTCCTCAAGGCCGGCAATCATGCGCAACGTCGTCGATTTACCGCAGCCGGACGGGCCAACAAAGATGATGAATTCTTTATCGGCTATTTCCAGATTGAAGTCTTGAACCGCGACAAAACCATTTGAGTATTTTTTCACGATGTTCTTCATTTTTAAACCTGCCATACAGTAAGCCCCCTATATTTAGCCGCCGCCGGTCACATAAAGCGCGAAAAAAAGCCCGGCAGAGCTATAACGAAAATGATACACTGAAACCGACGTTCAGTAACTCAATAATACCTTATTTTTTGAGAAACTACCACTGGGTATTCCTACAAATCTATTATTACAATTTTGTTACATTTGTATATTGTGTTTAATAGCAGCTTTTCATTTAGCACTCTTACACAAATTAACATGTACTTCATCGCCAAATTGTAAGTTTATGCCTCCGACTGCTTGAAGCCTTCCCCTAAAACCTCGCGTACGTCCGCCACAATCAGAAAAGCGCTTTCATCGTATTTATGGACAATCTCTTTCAGTTTAGGCATTTCCTTGGATGATACAACACACATCAGCACATCCTTATCTGTTTGGGTATACATGCCCTGGCCATTAAGGCCGGTGACCCCGCGTTCCAGCTCGTTCATCAAGGCGTCCGCTATATTTTGTGAATGATTCGAGATAATAAACGCCGCTTTAGCGAAAGAAAGGCCCTCTAAAATACTGTCTATGACCTTGGCGGTTATAAATACCGCTATGATGGCGTACATGGTTTTTTCCGGGCCGAAAGCCAGCAAGCCCAGCAATATGATGGCTCCGTCCACAACGAATAATATCTTGGAGAGGCTGATATGTTTGACTTTCTTGTGGATGATATACGCCAGCATATCGCTGCCGCCGGTTGTGGCGGCGGCCTTGAATACCAGCGCCGAGCCAATACCCGCCAATACGCCGCCGAAAACTGACGACAGAACCATATCCTCGCTGATCGGCAGGAGGAAAAACTGAGTGTAGTACAGAGCGATCGACAGATACACCGTAGAGACCAGCGTACGGATTAAGAACTGTTTTCCCATTGATTTCATAGCCACTAGAAATAACGGGGCGTTCAGCACGAGGTTGGTGAGCCATAACGGGATGTTCAGCCCGATACGGCCGGCGTAGTCGGCGATTATTATAGCCAAGCCCGAAACACCGCCAATAACCAGCGAATTCGGCTCAAAGAAGCAGTTGACGCCAAAAGCCATCAGCGTCGTCCCGGCTATAATGAGCAGATAATCATATATTGCGCGGTTCAGTTTACTATTCATAAATACCTCATAAGTTTATTATTTGCGCGAAAGTCTTTCGCGTACGGCCATCGCCGCGAATACGGGCAGTTGAAGCATGCGCCCCGCGCGCCGCGGCTCGCTCGCCAGCCGGTAGAGCCATTCCAGCCCTAATCTCTGAAAAATCCTCGGCGCGCGAACCACCGCGCCGCTCATGATGTCTAAGGTACCGCCTACGCACGCCATGACGGAAATATTCAGCGCCCTGTGATCATGCGCCCAGTTCAAAGCCATGCCCATGGATAATCCCAGCATCAGCAGATCCGGTTTTTTTTCCGCCAACTCCTTTGTAATAAGTTTATCGTCTTCCTCGCTAAAATATCCATGCCGCGCGCCGATAATTTTAATCCCAGGGAAACGGGACTCCGCGTTGCGCTTAGCCTGTTCCGCCACACCCGGCTTTCCGCCCAAAAAATAGGCGGTACGCCCGTTTTTTGACATACGCTCCAGAAGGTCGGGCATCAGGTCGCATCCGGTTACCCTGTGGGGTATGGGGCTGTCCGTCAGATGGGAAGCCAGTATCACGCCGACGCCGTCTGGCGCGGCCAACGCCGCCGAGCGTAAGATTTCCTTAACGCGCGCGTCTTTTTGAGCCAGCATAATCATTTCGGGGTTAGGCGTAACCGCCAGATGGTAACCGCCCTCGCTCATAAAACCTTCCAGCCTGTCCAGCGCTCCGGCGTGGTCTATGACGTCTATCGGAATGCCCAATATTTCGGTTGTCTTTCTCATATCAGACCTTCCCGCCGCCGATACGGTCACCTGTCGTTTCCGCCAGTACATAGCGAGGCCGGCATTTTACCTCGTTATAGATCTTTGAAATATAGATCCCGATGATCCCCAGACTGATCATCAATATACTGCCGATTAGCAGCAGAAGTATAATAACGGTGGTAAAGCCGCCGGCGGCTTTACCATAGAGTTTCATATACAGCGTCTGAACGGACATGACAAGGGCAAACAGGAAGAATCCCAACCCTGTGACGGTAACGAGCTGCATGGGCAGAGACGTATAGGCGGTAATGGAGTTAACGGCCATTTTCATCAATTTAAACATTGAGAATTTTGAAACGCCGCCGGCTCTGGGTGGAGCGTCGAAATAGACCCTGGCCGTCTTCAATCCCGTCCACCCGGACATGGCGCGGAAAAACGTCTGGCGTTCGGGCATAGATATAATCAGGTCGGCAGCGGCGCGATCCAGCAGTTTGAAATCGGACGCGTTGTCTAAATCAATGCCGGACAGCGCGCGTAAAATCCTGTAGAAGGTTTTCGCTCCGAATTTGTTCAGAAAACCCTCTTCCTGTCTGCGGGTCTTTACGCCTTCGATGATCTCGCCCGCGCCGCGGCTCCACATCTTGAACATCTCCAGCGCCGCCGACGGAGGGTGCTGGAGATCCGCGTCCATCACAATAACGCAGTCGCCGCGGGCATCGGAGATGCCCGCGAGCATCGCGCTTTCCTTGCCAAAGTTCCTGCTGAACCGCATACCGCTGATTAAAGGGTTGTCACGGCTTAATTCAGTTATTTTTTTCCAGGTTGAGTCCGTGGATCCGTCGTCCACAAACAGGATATCCATGTTGACTTCCAAGAAAGCCGAGAAGAGTTCCGAAGCGGTTTTTTCGATTACGCTTTCTTCATTAAGTACGGGCAGCACAATGGTGCAACGTGTCGAATCGCTTCTCATTCGTTCCTGCTCCAATCTATTTGGGAATCAGAGTCACCAGAAGGTTCATAATGGGGTTGTTATTATATAAAAAGCCTGTTAATACTCCCGCTTCAATCTGACTGAACAGCGCGGCGTTCTCCTCGTTCAGGAAGAAGAATGTTAAAACGCACAGAACAACCCAGACGAATATAATCCCCTGTGCCAGCCCGAAAAGCGCGCCTCCGAGCCTGTTCAGCGTATGAAGCACTGGCAGCTTTGTCAGTATGTCCACAATATTAATGGCTAACGACAGCAGTATACGGATTATTATAAACAATAAGACCACCGCTATCAGATTAACCGCCATGTTCGCGAAATAACCCGCGATATAGCCGGAGAGGGAGGAAACGTCCAGTACCGCGTAAGCCTCCGGATTATTATTAGCCTGAAGATGCTCCAATATGAATGGGGATTGCGGCAGGCTCTGTATAAATTCGGCTTGCAGGCGGCGGGCTGTCTCGTCCGCCGCGCCTTGCAGGTTCATTGTTTCCTCAATGGTTTGTTTCAAAGCGGAATATACGCCGCACATACGCAGGAAGCGAACGGCTTCCGGAAAAAACATATATGTAAGGCACATTGAAACAACCGTTGAAATCATTCCGTACGCGGAGCGCGCCAACCCCCTGGCGCAGCCTGAAAACATAAAAAACATTAATATCGCTAAACAAATTAAGTCTGTCATTCGCGATACCTACGCGCCGCGCCGGATAATCGAGGCGCCGGAAGAGCCTACCGTAAGCGCGGTGTTTTCATTATCCAGAAATATCAACTGATTCAGATCGGCGGCGGCCTTATAGCGCCACAGGAGAGATCCGCGGCTGTTCACCGCGACGTAGTCCCTTCCCGTGCCGACGATCGCGTCGCCCCAATTCATGCTCAAATACTCCGCGCCGCCGTCTGAATCAAACTTGCCGGTTCGGCGGCCGTTCATGCCGTAAAAATTTAAGACCCCGACGTTCTGCGGTTCGGCGGCGTCCGGAAGAGGCTCGCCTGTTATGAAACAAAAGCCGGCTTCCCCGTACAGGCAGAACCGCGATATCTCGTTTTGGAGCGGAAATTGCCAGTCTGTTTTGATCTTGTCTTTGCCGCCGAGACTGTAGGCGGCAATCGTTTTATCGGATACGGCTAGCAGACGGGTGTCCATAAAATAAACGCGCGCGATCTGGTCGGTCAGCGTTTCCCCGGCAAAGATCCCGTCGGCGCTTTCAACCTTCAAAGCGTCCGATTCATTGGTATACATGAACAGGATTTGCGATGTCATGCTATGCCTGGCGTCCGGAGTGAGATCCAACAGACTGACGGCGGTAACCTTGCCGTCCGGGGATGTATCCGCGGATACCGGATACACGTTGGGCTTAACCATCACATACTGCCAGACGGCGCTTTCACTGCCCGGGCTGTAAGTCTCGACGCGGTATCCGGACGCGGTTTGCAGTATGACGGTTAAGTATCCGGATTTGTTTACGGAGAAACTCAGCATCGGTTCGTTGAATTTCCGTTCCATAATCTTTCCCAAGGTGTTGAACACATAAACCGTCCGCCCTCTGGATTCGCCGACCGCTATTATATCACACTTCCCGTACAATACAGGCGAAGTCAGGCTGATGATTTCCTCCCAATGCGGTCCGCCCTTTGACGACATGAATTTGACGCCATCTTTTGTACAGAAGAAGAAATCCTTTGAATTGAAACTGTAAAAAGACGCCCCGCTGTCATAACTGTAAGACAGATACTCTTCCGTGTCCGCCGCCGTGACGCTGAAAACCGCCGCCTCGCCGCCGTTAAAAAAAATCAGCCGTATTGACAGTATCAGCGCGATTACGGCAATCACCGCGCTTATTTTCACTTTTGCAGACATAAAAACCCCCGATTGCGAACAGCCATTGAATGTATATTGCGAAACGCCGTATCGGCGTTCCCGCGCGTTCACACATAAGAATGATACTATTTTTTAACCGGTTTATCAAGCTTTTACGCACGCTCCATCAACTCTGAAAAGCAAGCCACAACCTCACCCTCATCCGGGTAGCGCATGCCACCGCCGCGTTTCTCCATCGGATATGACAGAACTTCCGAATCCGGTGAGAGTTTGCGCATCCTCCCGTAACAATCCGGCGGAGCGCGGAAGGCGCCTATGCTGACGCTTGAAAGCCTTTCGAGGTCAATCTCGCGTTTTATAATCAATGCCGCTTCCCGGTAAGCCTCTCGCCATCCCTTAAACTTGATTATCGGATCCACGCAGAGCCGCACCCGCCATCCTCTATCCAAGGCCGCGCGGATATTCGCCAGCCTGGCGGCCAGAGACGGCGCTCCCTTTTCAAAGCGCGCCGCCGCCTCGCGCGGCGAAAGCGTCCACGCCAGCGTGACATTGGAAAGCGGCGTTAAGTCTTGAATCCGATTAAACGCCGCGCTCTTTGTGCGTATCTCGATTTCCGCGTCCGGGTGTTTCCCGCAGAATCCTATCCATCCGCGCGCGAATCCCGTCAGGTGTTCAAACGCCAGCAGATCCGTGTCGTATGAAACGCAGATATACGCGGGCAGGATCTTTTCCGCCTCGGCGAGGCAATCCTCCTGATTCACGAATATCACTACATTAGCCGAAGGATATATGCCCCTTAAATAGCAGTATTCGCAGTCATACAGGCAATTCATAATATCCGAGGTGTAGAAAAACCTGTCATGCCCGAATCTGTCGCACATACCCGATCCGCTATAATACTGAGCGCCGCGCTTCACGGCTAAAATTAATTTGGGGCTGCGCTTTTGCAGGTTAAAGTCCTGCCTGTTTCCGCAAAACACATCCTTGTAATGACGTACCGGAATGTAAACGCTGTCCGGAAACGCCGCGCGGATCCTTTGCGCCGCCGGATAACCCCAAACCTCTTCCTCCGCGTAGATATGAGAAAAATATCTGTTATATTTCATCTGTAATCCGCCGTCGCGTCCTCGAATTTCCCCGTAAACCCTCTGTGCGCCGTAAACGCCGTTTCCACGCCCTTGAGTAATGCCAATTTTCTTATTGATCTTATCTGCTCTTCCTGATCCATTGTATACGTCTTACTGATCGGGTATGCTTTCCCGTCTATCAGATTAAAGGCGTCGCCGGAAAATAAAAAAGCGCCGTCTATTAAGTAACACATAGAACCGGGCGTATGGCCCGGTGTTTCTATGGCGCGGGCTTTGATCGATCCGACGCTGATTTCGTCGTCCTGCCTGAGCAGGCTGTAGGGCCTTTTGAGTGCCGCGTTATATATAAATCCGAATTTCCTTGCCGTATTCCGCTTTATCATTTGCTCCTCATCAGCGGAGAGATAAACGAAGGCGTTTGTAAATACGGAAACCCCGCCCGCGTGGTCTATATCCGAATGGGTTAAAAACACGGCGGAAACGCTGTCCGGCTGAATGCCCAGCCTGAAAAGCTCCCGTAAAATTACCTTTTTTCCGAAACCCGCGTCCAACGCGATAATATAACCATCCTTCTGATAGAGAAAGAAACTCACGGATCCCGTCCTTACCGCCAGAATATTCTCCGTAACCCGCCCTGTGGGGACCGGCCTCATGTCTACCATTTTTATAAAGACACCTGTGGCGAAATCAAAGATACAATTGAACATCTCATTCTCCCTCTGATAATCGGCTTATCAGCCCGACAAACGCCTCTTTGCTGTCTGTCTTGCTCACCGCGGCGATTTCAGACGCATCCATCAGCGCGGCGAACGCGTTGACGCCCCGAATCTTCGCCTGTACGCATACCTGCCGCAGTTTTTGATTCATCGCGAATGTAAGTCTCATATTTTTAGACACAATCTCCATCAACCGGCCCTCATCCTCTGTAAGAATATCTTTGGGTTTATCGAGTTCAGCTAAACCGTCCAGCCACTCGCTTATTCTTCCGGCGGTCACGGACATCAGCTTCTCCAGAGCTTTCGCCGAGACACTTTCAGGGTTCAGGCGATCCGATATGACTTTTACGCACTGAATCCGCGCGGCCGGAAGAAATGTCAGCGCGGCCTCATACGCGAACGCGCCTTCCATGTCGGTCAATTCATATCGGGATTCCCTGACCGGGCTTCCGGAGCTGCCCAAAATTCCTTCTCGAAACGGATGCTCATACAGCATTGCGGGATAGAATTCTCCGCCTGTAAAAGTGTTTACAATTTTATGGCACAGGACAATCTCTCCAATATTAAAAACCAGACTGCCCGCCGCCCCGATATTAACAAAGAGATCGCCGCGGCGCGGCGCGTACCGCGTCATCGTGTGAGCAGCCGCGGCCGCCGCTTTAACCGGCCCGATTCCGCAGACTGTCAGCCGGCAATCCTCCCCTTCAAACAACTGTACGCCGCCCAGCGCGGCCGTTCTCTTCAGGCGGTATATCTCAATATACGGTTTCGCTTCTTGGAATAACGCTGTTAGGATATAGATCATTTTATCGCCTGTTTCGTTTTTTATTCGGCCATGTCACGTATTTTGCGTGCCTGACAGCCCACGCAGGAATTCGTCGAGCGTCGGAAAAAGTATATCATAGCCGAACACCTGACTCAATCCTTTTATGTTCAGAAAAATTGTTTGACATTGTATTCCGAAGAGTATACAATGTCAAGCAAAAGGGGGTGAGTTCAGAGCTGAAGCATGAACTGATTTAAGAAAGGTGGCGACACCGCCACCAGTAAAGAGTACGACCAAATAAGCAATAAAGTGTATAAAAAGGGATATTCATGCTAACAAACAAATTTT
>JAISZF010000070.1 GCA_031269415.1 Clostridiales bacterium | reverse complement strand
CTGGGAAAAAGCGTTCGGCGGGCTTAAAACCGTTGTAGGAAGCGTGTTCGGTTATATTGAGGACATTTTCGGGAGGTTCGCTCCGGTCGTAAAGGCTGCGGCTGCGGCTTTCGCGGCGTGGAAAGTAACTGATGTGTTCGTAAGCCTCGCCAGGGGAACGTTGAAGGTTGTAAAGCAGACGGCGGCGTTAATAGCTAATACGGCATCACTTATAGCAAATACGGTCGCAAAAACCGCGAGCGCGGCGGCGCAGACTGCCTGGAACACGGCGGCGAAGGCTGGCTCGGCAATTACAAAGGGTTTAGGTACGGCATTCAAATTCCTTACTAGTCCTCTCGGTATAGCTATTATCGCTATAGGCGCTCTCGTCGCAATCATTGCGCTGTTCGTAAAGAGCGGCGGCAATGTGGAAGACTTGATACAGAAGTTCACGGACGGGTTGGATGGCGTCATAGGCGTTGTCGAAAAAGTTATAGCAGGCATAGCGGAAAAAGCCCCGCAGATCATCGGCGCGATTACGGGCGTGATATCAAGGGTTGCGACGGTAATCGCCAACAAAGCCCCGCAAATTATCGGCATGGTTGCGAATGCGATAACGAAAGCTGTGTCGGTAATCGCTGAAAAGTTACCGATGTTCTTGGAGATGGGCGTGAAGCTGATAACAGCGCTCATTGAAGGGCTTGCGTCAATGCTGCCGAAAATCATCGAGGCTGTTATAGGGCTTGCAACCGCGCTCATAGGCGCTATAGCGGACTTCCTGCCGCTGCTGATAAACGTTGGGATTAAAATCCTGCTTGCCCTTACAGAAGGCATTATAAGCGTCATTCCGCAGCTTATAACGGCGGTTGCCGGCCTGATACCCGTAATCGTTGAAGCGCTTATGAACGCGCTGCCAAAGCTCGTAAGCGCAGGCATACAGATAATCCTATCCCTGATACAAGGTATAATCAAGGCTCTGCCGCGGATAATTACGGCGGTCGTTGGACTTATTCCGGTTTTGATAAATGCATTGATTGACGTTATTCCACAATTGGTTGCAGCGGGCATACAGATAATTTTGTCACTGATACAGGGCGTAATCAAGGCATTGCCGCAAATAATCACGGCGATTGTTAGACTTGTTCCGGTTTTGATAAGCGCGTTGCTTGACGCTTTGCCGTACTTAATCGAAGCGGGAATACAAATCATCACCGCGCTTATCGCAGGGCTTATAGCAGCGACCCCGCAGATAATCGCGGCGATACCGCAGATAATCGGCGCGCTGCTTGACGGATTCAAGGCTATTTTTCCGGAAATCGCGCCTATATTTGACGGCATAAAAGAGCGCGTCGAAATTGTGTTTGACGCCATCGGCAAGATATTTGAAACCGCCGTAAGTATATTTGAAAATTTATTCAGGGCCTTGGAAGCCCTTTTTACAGGCGACTGGCAGGCGTTATGGGATAGCGTCAAGAACATTTTCGCAGGTATCTGGGACATACTCAAGACCATATTTGCGGCGGCCTTCGACGTATTCGGGAACATATTAAGCACATTCGCGGAAATATTTAAGGCTGTATTCCAAGCCCTGGGCGGCTTCTTTACCGGCGTTTGGGAGAGCATAGCCGCGTTTTTCTCCGGGCTTTGGGAGAATATTGTCGGTGCAGTAACGAACGCGATTGATAAGATTAAAGCCCTGTTCCAAGCTGTGGGGGATTTCTTCCAAGGTGTTTGGGAGGGAGCTTCCAACTTCTTCAAAGGAATAATGGACGGTATTGTCAGCACAGTCGGCGCTGTCAAGGACAAGATAATAGGCTTCTTGCAGCCTATTATAGACACAATCGGCAAAGTTAACGACGCTGCGGGCGGTGTTGTGAAGGGCGTAAAGGGTTTTGTAGGCGGCGCGGTTGACGGCGTAAAAGGCGTACTAGGTTTCGCCGGCGGTACGAGCAGCACTCCCGACACGTTTATAGCGGGTGAGAAAGGCCCCGAACTGATAACGGGTGCGAAAGGCAGGAAGGTATTCACCGCGCCGGAAACAAGCGGAATATTAGGCGTTATGGGCGGAGCGGCGAAGTTCGTCGCGAATAAATCCCCGCAAATAAAAGAAATCGCGGACGGTTCCGGAGTAGTTGACGCTATACGCTCATTTGGATCGGATATCGCCATGCTTGCGAAAAGCGCAGTACCAAGCCAGGCAACGGCTTCATCAATGGTCAGCAATAATACGACGAATTGCAGCGTAAACCAGCACAATTATTTCACCAACACGTTTAACGGCGACCGCACGGGTCAGCAAAAGAGCGCGCAGGCAATGGATAAAGCTGCGGAAGACGCAACCGGGCTTATGGCGCGAGGGCTTGCGTTTGTAAGGGGGTAGGATGGCATGGCAAGGGCGAAACAGCCGGTAAGCATAAACGGCGTCGAATTCGATGCGTTAATTGAGGAAACACGGACGCTGGAGGCGGAAGCGCCGTCCTATCCCATCGAGACGGGGTTCGAGATACAGGATTCGATAATTTTAAAGCCGCAGACAATCAGCATGACACTGTTCATCACAAACACCCCGGTTACCTGGAAGGATAAAGGCAGCCCTTCCCATGTGCAGGATATTGTTAAGCAGCTTGAAGATTTATATTTCTCTAAAACGCCCGTCACGATAAAGACGAGCGAAGCCACATACGAGAATTACGCTATTTTAAGTATCGAGCTGACGAAAACGAAGGAAACCGGCAGCTCGCGCGAGATACCGATTACGTTTCAGGAGATACGCACAACGGAAACCAAGACGGCCACGATGCCGGACAGCTACGGTAAGAGCGGCGCGACAGGAGCGGCGGCGGGAACCGCCGGCACGACGCAGAGCGGCACGCCGCCGCAGAGCTCAGCCGCAGGCGGCAATGCCGGCGCGGGTAATGGTAATACAGGCAGTTCCACAGGCAGTTCCGAAAACGACGGAAACGCCGCCGGCCAAGGCTCAATACTTTATAACCTTGCCAACAGCGCGGGCCTTTTCGGTGGCGGCGGCAGGGCAGGCGGTTTGCTTGGGGGACTATTGGGGGATTGAGTATGAAAAGATTAGAAATCGCGGTTCCAAACCTCAATGACAGCTTTTCTCGCGTCGTGCTGGATAATGTACAATACCTCATTCGGTTTACTTGGAATGACACGGCGCAGCGGTGGAGTTTCGGGCTCTTCACGATGCAGAAAGAACCGCTGGCGCAAGGGATACGAATGGTGCCGCGGTTCCCGCTTAATTTGCAGATTACGGACGATAATTTTCCAAGCGGTGTTTTCGGTGTTTATACCGACCTAGAAAATATCGGACGGCAAGACTTTATAAACGGCAATGCGATTTTTGCATACATCTCCGCCAAACAGGAGGCGTTAAGCTGATTTTTGTTGCAATTTTTCCTGTAAGAGGGATATAATGAGATAGGCTTAGATAATAAAGAGAGCCGATCTTTTATAGAAATTAGGAGGAGGAAGAACGTATGCAGCCAACAGATGAACAGGAAAGAAATTATGCGTTTTACAAAAAAAAATTACCGGAATTGCTTGCCGATGAATTGAAATTGGACAAATACGCCGTCATATATGACGAGGAAATCAAGGGCTTATATGACACGTTTGACGCGGCGATTCGATTTGCCTATCCAAGATTTGTACGAGATTTTATCGTACAACAAATTGTTGATGAAAGCAAAATCGTTCAGTATCTTTCAACGGCGGTGGTGTGATGATTAGCGCGATTAACGCGGAGCTGCAAGTTTCACAGGTTGGGCCGGAAAAAACAAAGTTCAGCATATCCGCTGATTTCCGTCATCTGTTAACGCATGGATTTGTGATGCCCCTGATAATCCAGACTCCATCTATTTTGTGCGCTCCGCCTATTTCTGGTAAACTAAAAACAATTACGGTTATGGCTCTTTTGGATACGGGAGCGTCCAGTACTTGTATCTCAGAAATAATTGCTGATGAATTAGAGCTGAAACCTACAGGATACTTTGAGACAAATACAGCTGCGGGCCGTGCAGTTTTCCCGAACTATACAGTAGATATATTAATTCCTAATGCCGGGCTTCACAATTATGAGAACATAAACGTTGGCTCGTGTAAGCTTCCGTATACCCAAAATCTTCTAGAAAATGATAGGATGGCTAGTACCAATTTTGGTGTTTTAATTGGACGTGACATGATGACCCGATGGAATGTAGTTTGGAATGGCCCGTCATCAAGCGTTTTTATTTCGGAATAAACCTTTTAGTTAACTATCTCAAAGGCGTCACAAATTCGTGGCGTCTTTTTTATTTGGAGGCGCCGCATGAAACAGTTTGACCGGCAATACCGCTTTTCGGCCAACGGGTTCACGGTTGGCGAAACGTCGCGGCGGCAGCCGACGGCCATGCACATCAAGTTTGCGGTTGAGAAGGCTGATACGGAAGCGCCTAATTCGGCAAAAATATCACTCTGGAATTTAAGCCCGGAACATTTGTCGATTCTGAACCAGAAGGATTGCCTCGTTACGCTCAAAGCCGGGTATGGCGGCATGATGCCGCTGATATTTGTCGGTACAATATCCTACATTTCCACAGAACTTGAAGGCGCAGACAGAAAGACGGAAATGGAGGTTGTGGACGGACGCGTTGAGCTTCGCGACACGTTTGTTACGCTCTCGTACTCAGGCAAAATAAACTCACGCAAAATCATTCAGGATATTGCAGGCGAGATGGGAATTACCGTCACTTTTTCATATAACGCGGTTTTTTATGACTTCCCGAACGGTTTTGCCTGTGTCTGCTCGGCGCGGACAGCGCTTGATAAAGCGTGCACTTCAAGCGCCCTGCAATGGCAGATACAGAACGGCATATTGCAAATAAAGATGCGTTACGATACCATGACGCGTGAGGTTTTTGTACTTGCCGCTGACAGCGGTTTAATTGGAGTGCCGAAGAAAATCATGATAAGCCCGGAAGGCGTTATGCTGGACCCGGACGGCAGCGGAGACGAGGAACGTCCGGGCTATGAAGCCGAATATCTCCTTAACGGAGCAATCGGCATAGGCGATTATGTGCGGCTTGAAAGCAAGACAGCCCAAGGTTATTTTCGCATACACTCAATCGTAATGGACGGCGACAACCTTGAAGGCGATTGGATGTGTACGGCGCGGTTAGTGGAGGCGTAAAATCCTCATTCTTCCCAATGCCGTTTATTTGCGTTTTAAAGGGCTGTTTTTGCCATGATATATTTACCATTGACGGAAATAAAAACGTTCCTATCGACTGCACAGAGATATAAAAGGCATACAGGGGGGCTTATCACATGATGCAGGAATTTACGCAGGAAATAAAGCAGCTCACGCTGGATATGATACGCGATGTTCATGTGGCTGTACCGGCAAAGATTATTTCTTTTGACCCGGATAAATGCGAAGGCTCGTTTCAGCCCACGGCAAAATTCCGTAAGCCGGACGGTTCGCAGATAGATTATCCGAAGATTCACAGCGTACCGGTTTATTTCCCGCAGAGCGCGCTGCAGAAAGTAACGTTCACATATCGCATCGAGCCGGACGATGAATTTATCCTGCTTTTTCTCGAACAGGCTTTAGACCAATGGCGCACAGGCGCGGAATCAAAAACGGAACTGCGGTTCGATCTGCAAAACTGCGTCGCCATTCCGGGGCTGTTTGCAAAGCCTAATCAGCTGGTGAAACGCGCGGACGAGCACAAATCAATCATCATCCAGCGCGAGGATACGTTCGCCGAGCTTTACGACGGCAAGCTCGAATCGACCGTAAAGCACAAAGATGCAGGGTCAGACACTTATTATCTGATGGTCGATGGGATAGCTGACACGCTGGAATTTAAAGTCAAAGATTTAGGCGGCAAAGAAACCGTGAGCGTCAGTATAGACGGCAACGCCGGGCAGGTTGACGTGAAAACCACAGGCGACATAAACGTCGAAACGGAGAAAAACATCAGCGTGAAAGCAGCACAAAATATATCGGTGGAATCGGCGCAAAACATCTCAGTAGAGGCGGCGCAAAATATAGACGTTAAAGCGGCGCAAAACATGGAGGCCAAGACGGCGCAGAATATCACAATTACCGCCGACGCCAAACTGGATATTAAAAGCACAGGCGCGATGACGCTCACCAGTGCGGACTCAATAACACTAACTGCTCCGCACATAGATTTGAACCCATAGGAAGGAGGCAGGGTTATATGCCGGCAGTATGCAGGGCTGGGTTAGATGTTCACGGCTGCGGCAGTATGGATGTACAAGGAAGCCCAAACGTCTTTGTAAACGGCCATCCGGTTCACCGCGTCGGCGATTCCGAATCCCACGGAGGCGTTCAAACGGCGGGGAGCAGTATGGTGTTCGCTAACGGTATTTCCATTGCGCGGGTCGGCGATATGGGCGCAGCCGGCGAACCCATCCCGCCTTTTCATCCGCCAAACCCCGAAGCCACAGGGAGTTCAAACGTTTTCGCCGGCGGGTAAATGAGGTGAAGTGATGAAGGACATTTTACTGGACGCCGAAGGCGACCTAAAAATAAGCGAATGGGGCGACATCAGCCTCACCGACAGCGTCCGGCAAGCGGTAAGAATCCGGCTCTTGTGGTTCTTTAACGAATGGCGGTTTGCCCCGCAGTACGGCATCCCATACTATGAGGAAATCCTTGTTAAGAACCCGAATCTCGAACGTATCAAGAGTATTATTAAAACCGAGGCGATGAGCGTGGACGAAGTGAGCGCCGTCAGAAATGTTGCGATTACGTGGGATAAGTCATCTCGCAACGCCCTCGTGGCCTTCGACATCGTGATTGACGAGCGGACTTACAGGGAGGAGGTGCTGATAAATGTCTGACTACGGCGTGACGCCCACGGGCGTCGTGATAAAGCGGCTGGATACGATAATGAACGAGATTCACGACGACCTTTCAGAAGGTTGGGGCGTGAATACGAGGCTCAACCCAAAATCCTACTTGAATGTGCAGGTCACGGCGTTTGCGGATAAGTTGGCGGAACTATGGGAATATGGCGAACAGATTTACCACTCCATGTACCCGTTCAGCGCGGAGGGCGCAAGCCTCGACAATGCCATCCAGTATGGGGGTGTCGCGCGTGAGGACGCGCGGCCCACCTATTACCCCATACATGCCGAGTGCGTGGACGGTACGGTTATCCCGAAAGGGACGCGCATAAAAACGCACACAAACCCTGCTATTGAATTTGTCGCGAGTGCGGACACTACCGTTACGCGCAACGCGTTCAGTTTTGCAAAAATCAGAATTTCCGTAGTAATCCCCTCGGAAATATACACAATTGCGCTGGACGGGGAGCTGTTTTCGTATACCAGCAACGCGGCGGCGACAGAGCAAGAAATTCTTACCGGCCTTGAGGCGGCGATAACCAACACGGCTTTTATTGTTTCGGTTGAGGGGAATCTGCTGTATATCGAGTCAGCGGATTTACTTAGAACCCATCTTATGGTGTTGGGCGGCAATCTGACGACGGAAAGCGTTACCGGGATCGTCCATTACGCAAGTGATTTTAACGGTGATATTTTCCTGCCGAGCGGTATTATTACGCAAATAGTGACCTCCGTACCCGGATTATTAAGCGTGACAAATTTAATCCCGCGCATAGCCGGGCGGCTTTTACAATCCGATATTGATGTCCGGCAGGCTTACGCTGATAAAATCTTTATTCGCTCAAACCGTATGCTGGAAAGCATAAAAAGCGCCGTTCTACGAAATGTGCAAGGGGTGGTAAGCGTAGCCGGGTATCAAAACGATACGCATGTTGTGGACGCGGACGGACGCTGGCCGCACTGTATTGAAATGGTTATAGAGGGCGGCAATGATTATGAGCTTGCCATGCAGATATGGGACAGGAAGGCCGCCGGTATCCAGACTTTCGGCAGCACGGAGGTTACTATTCCGGGCGAGGAAGGCGAACCCGTAACCATACGCTTTAACCGTCCCGCGTATGTCTATGTTTGGTTTCGCGTAATGATAACCATGAGCAAACTCCGCCCTTTGCCGCCTAACTACGTTGACGCTACCAAAGAAATCATAATGAACAGGATGGCGCGGATTGAGCCGGGCATTTCGATTGTGCCGCAGACTTTTTTAAGGGATATATATGAGCAAATCCCTGGCATTGCGCTTATCGAAATCCCCACCTATTACACGGCAGACCCTTCTATAATACCGCCGCCCAGCGCGTTTATTGAGCAGGAAGTTACGATAACAACGAGACAGCGAGCGGTGACGGAAGAAACAAGAATTGAGGTGCTGCTAAGTGGATGACGCGCCTGCTTTCCTTGAAAAGTTAAAGCGTGACCTGCTGGAGCAATTCAAGGGAAAACCGAATATTGAAATTTTACAAAAGGCGCTGGCTCGTCAACTTGAGGAAATATACAAATTTTTTAATGAGCTTAATACGCTGCGCTGGCTGCAAACAGCCGAGGGCGTACAGCTTGACGGGATCGGCGACATCGTGGCTATGTCGCGGGTGGAAGCGATGGCCGTGTCAAACCTTATCGGGCAATTTGTACCGATGGAAGACGCGGTATACAGAATATACTTAGCTTATAAAATCCACCTGAACACGAATCAAACCACATACAAGGACGTCTACCGCGCTATAAAAATGTTTTGGGATAAGTCCTACCTTTACTATTCGGAGGACTTGGACTGGCCCGCGACAATCTTCTTTGACACGCCCATTTTAAGCCCCTGGGACGACGCCAGCGCGTTGCTGCTTGCCCCACGGGTTAAAGCCGCCGGGGTGCAGTTAATCATCCGGGCGACGACCGAAACGCCGCTTGAGGAAACCGTCACGGCCTATATCGGCGGCGTGGCGTGGCCCGGCAATATGACGACGACACTACCGCCATACCTGCCGGATGCGTCCCATGAGCAGGTGCTAACGGTGTTCGGCGCGGCTTTTGCCGGA
>JAISZF010000025.1 GCA_031269415.1 Clostridiales bacterium | reverse complement strand
CAGATGAGTTCAATATCTGGTCGTATTGGGCAGCGCCTTTAAAACCGGGTGAAGCCACCGGTCTTCTTCTGAATAAAGTCAACAAGATAGAAACCGCGTTCAATAACAACAACGGATTTTTGCCTTTTGACAAGGGTTATTACTACGGCATTAATGTTCAAGCGCAGATGGCGACAAGAGACGGCACAGTAGATAGTAATGGCGTAATAGATAATTACAAAAGGTTTGGAGATGAAGCTAACGGCGGCTGGTCGTATGACGCGGAGTTATTGATGGAAAAGATAGTCAATGTTACTGAGGACGCTAATATAGTTACCGCGGAACCAGTCTATATTTTAGAAGATGGCGCTACACGTATCCAGCTTAATATGCCGTTGCTCAATGGAGTAATATATGTCAGACCATGGAACGGGTTATTTAATTCTACTGACCCCGGGAATCAGTTACAAGCCGTTTTAATTACTGACACAGAGTACGATAGGGGCGAATTCACACCGGCTCCAGGCACTAATTATAGTGATTATGATGTTTATCATATTAATAATG
Organism: Clostridiales bacterium; assembly: GCA_031269415.1. GTDB lineage: Bacteria > Bacillota > Clostridia > Lachnospirales > WQUN01 > JAISZF01. Next base: position 3,490 of record JAISZF010000025.1, on the reverse strand, counting down.
AAAGTGCGAGCGGCATTTGGATTACTTTCTCGCCGTCTGATAATGGATCGAATGTTTGTCCCAGGCATGAATTAAGCGCCGCGGCAATTTCTAATGCTTCAGGTAAAGGGCCGACAATCACGGTACCATTTGTAATTCTGCCTTTTGAAAGCCAAAGTGTTGTATTCGGTAAAAGCGGCAAGGTTTATGTGGATTACGGAAATAGTACATATAAAGAGTTAAATGACGACGGAACCCTTGGCTCGTTAATAACTATCAACGAGATTGTCTAACTCAAGATTAAGCCCCGCGCCGCGCCCGTTAAATCGGAGCGACGGAAACGACGCTGATCCAAATAAAGAAAAAACCCGACAGATTGCCTGTCGGGTTTTTTTGACGCACGCCCACTCTATTTCAGATTACTCATCTACCGCCGAGCAGGAGTTTGCCAAGCAAAGACGCTGATTCAAACCCGACAGGAGAATTCTCAAAGACTCTCATCCCTCTTTTCAGAGCGTAGCGTATGTTTATGCCCTCCGGGCAGGTATTACCGCCGCACTTGGCGCAGCCGACGCACTTAGAGGCGCCCCATGGCTCGGATTTTTTCAGGCGGAAGGCGTCGCGAAGAGCGGCGCGCGCTTCTTGGTCTTCCGGATTGGCCGCGTAATCATTGAGTACGGCGAAGCATTTAGGGATATCGACGCCGTACGGGCATGGCATACACCGGCCGCAGCCAGTGCATGGCGTCCTTTCGGGCGTTTCGCGGAACGCCGCGATCCGTTCGGACAAAGACTCCGCGATGATTTTTCGCGCGGACTCTTTCATTTCCTTCACCTTTTTTATCTCTTTCTCTATCTCGGCGGTTGTTTCGGGGTCCGACGCGGCTTCGCGCCAATCAGCCTTTTTGACCTCGCCGAATTTATAACCCGGGCGTGCCGGGGGGATATAATTTCCGTTCGGCAATTTGCTCAGACGCGCGTTCATATGTAAGTTTCCGAAGAGCGGGTAGAACTTCGGCGCCCTGGAGCCTCTCAGTCTCTGTAACATCGAACGGATGGAGTAAAAGGATTGATAGGTATAATTGCGTCCGTACTGCAATTCCTCAGGCGTGAAATTTTTAGGACGGAAAACCGCATGATCTATGTCGTATTGGTTCCAGTCCTCATGCAGCAGACGACCGTTCGCTTTATACTCGTCAAAAAACTCCGTTCCGGGCATCGGCGTGAACACCGACATCACAGCGAATTCGAGATGGTTTGCTTTGGCGAATCGCAGGGTGTCGTCGAACACATACGGATCGTCCGTGTCGAATCCTAAGATAAACAAGCCCGCGAACCCGATCCCGTGCAGTTGTACCTTGCGGATAGCCGAAACATATTTGTCGAGCGTATTCATATTCTTTTTCGCCATTTTCAGCGACGCTTCAGACAAGGATTCCAGGCCAATCGCCAGGGACTGGCATCCCGCCGCTTTCGCCAGCGCGAGCAGTTCGTCGTCCTCAGCCGCCGTAATCGAAGCCTGCCCCTGCCAGGCGAGCTTGAAGGGGGCAATGGCCGCGAACAGTTCTTTCGCGTACTCACGGTTGGCGCAGATGTTGTCGTCCGTAAAGAAAACGGTTTTTATGGGCATCTGCCCGGTAATTGTGAGATGCGCTATCTCCGCGATTACATCCTTTACGGGCCGCATACGGTATGTATGCCCGAAGAATTTAGTTACCGTGCAAAAACTGCATCTGTACGGGCATCCGCGTGATGCTTGAATACAAACGATCGGGAAGCCCCTTTTCCCGCGGGCGACGGAACGTTTCTGCCAGGGGATTTCGGAAAAATCGGCGAGCCTGTCCGCCTGATATGTACGCTTAAGGCGCCCGTTCTCCACGTCTTCCAGAATTTGTCCCCAGATAAGCTCAGCCTCGCCGATCGCCACGCTGTCGCAGTGTTCAAGCGCCTCTTCAGGACGAAGTGAGGGGTGGAATCCGCCCATTACCACTTTTTTACCGCGCCTTCGGAACTCGTCCGCAATCTCGAACGCGCGCGGCGCGTTCGGCGTACAGGAAGAAACGCCGACTAGATCGGCGTCATAATCAAAATCCACCGTTTCCCCCGATGATTCGTCGTCCACCCGGACGGTATGGCGGGGCGGCGTCAGCGCGGCCAGAATCTGCGGCGCGTTCGCTGTGTAATACCGTGAATATCCACGGCACTCCCAAGTTGGAACAATCAGATAGATCTTCATTTATTCTCTCCATTCTTTTATTACGTAAGTGTATCGCGGAAGCGGTATGATTCATTAATCGACGATGTACGTCTTAATTATACTATTTTATGACACGATTTTCAATCGTTTTAAATTTTACTACTTTATAACCAATTATATCCAAAGGAATTTTCTGGACATTATTTGACATATATCCCTATGGTGTGATAAAATAACTATGCTTGATGTGAATATTTCCTTATTATTTCCTTATAACCGAAAAAAAGTAAAACATCGAAATGAGGAAACTTATGCGAAACGGTTTACATAGGCTGTCGGCGTTAGAGCGTATTGGAATGATAGCTGACGTAGACTCATTCAAGGAAATGTCGTCCGGCGTTAACTTTTACAATCCTCTGAAATTTGACGGCTATGAAGAAAAAATCAAACTAGCCGAGCAAAAAACTGGGCTGAAGGAGGCGGTAGTCACCGGATATTGTTCAATTAACGCGTTTCCATGCGTATTAATTGTTATGGACAGTCATTTTATGATGGGTTCAATGGGAGCCGCCGTCGGCGAAATGATCTATACCGCTTTCGAAACAGCCGCCCATAAAAAATTGCCGGTTATTGCTTTTACCGCTTCCGGCGGGGCGCGGATGCAGGAGGGCGTGGTATCTCTGGCGCAAATGGCTAAGACGGCGGGGGCTGTGAAGAAGCACAGCGACAAGGGATTGCTGTACATATCGGTGATAACGGATCCTACTTTAGGCGGCGTTTCGGCAAGTTTTGCCAGCCTGGCCGACGTTATCATCGCGGAACCCCGCGCGACATATGGTTTTACTGGCAGAAGGATTATCGAGGAGACAATAAACAAAGAACTGCCGGAGGATTTTCAAAGCTCGGAGGAAGCGTTAAAGCACGGCGCGATCGATATGATCGTCGAGCGCGCGCTGCTCAAAGCAACGCTGGGAAAGATTTTAAAACTGCATAAAAGATAGGGAATCCACATGCAAAGCATCTCTGAGAAAATGAGTTTATTGCGGCATAGTCTGCGGCCTAACGCCAATGACTTTATACAGCATATTTTTCCAGGTTTTATTGAAATGCGCGGAGACAGACTATACGGGGACGATCCCTCCGTAATAGGGGGGATAGCCGAGCTTAACGAAAAACCGCTGACAATAATAGGGCAAATCAGAGGCCGAAACTTAGCTGAGAATATCAAGTGTAATTTTTCAATGAGCCATCCCGAGGGTTTCCGCAAATCATTAAGGCTTATGAAACAGGCCGAGAAGTTCAACAGACCTGTTGT
>JAISZF010000017.1 GCA_031269415.1 Clostridiales bacterium | reverse complement strand
CTGATGAACATAAATCCCGTCACGATCCGCTCCGTATATAAAATGGCCTACAGAGGCAATCATACGGATAATATTGGGCGGGCAGCAGGCGCATCCAAACCAGGGTACCCTATGAGTCTCCACATGCCGCAAATCACGCCGGTACCCCGCGATATCGGGATTGACTTCCAGCGGATTCACATAGAAATAACGATCGCCCTCAACGGAAATGCCGCTTAACGCGCCGTTATATATCGCCCGTTCCAGCCAATCGCCATAGTCGGCGTTGAGTTCCAGCGCCTGCATCCGTTCCGCCCAAAACGCGAGGCCAATGGAAGCGCATGTTTCCGCGTACACACGATCATTCGGAAGATCGTAATCAACAGAAAACCGTTCCCCATATGAATGAGAGCCAACACCGCCAGTAACATAAACGCGGCGGTTAATCATATTATTCCATATTTCACGCAACGTGTCTAGAAGTTCCTCATCTTTGTCCTCGTAAGCGAGATCCGCCGCTCCGGCGTAGAGGTACATAGCCCGAACAGCGTGTCCTGTCGCCACTTTTTGCTGTCGCAGCGGCTTATCCGCAATCAGATAATCAAGCCCCATCCAACGTTCGCCGGCCTCCGGCTGAAAACCTTTTTCACCCGCCAGATAATTAGGAGACTGCCCCCGTTGATTTATCAGGTAACGGCAAAAATTGAGGTACCGTTCCTTTCCCGTTTCTCGATACAACTTAATCAGCGCCAGTTCTATCTCAGGATGCCCCGGATAGGCGGGAATTTGATTTTCACCGGTTCCAAGCAGCTCTATGTAATGATCAACACAGCGGCTCATGATGTTCATCAGTTTGCGTTTCCCCGTGGCTCTGAAATACGCGACGGCTCCTTCCAGCAGATGCCCACAGCAATACAACTCATGACCCCAAGCGAAATTTTTGTATCGCTCCTCCGGCTTAGCCGCTATATAGTAAGAATCCAGATAACCGTTCGGAAGCTGAAGCTTTTCCAATAGATCAGCCGTTTTATCAACTTTGGCTTCCATTTCGGGATTTGGAGAATACATTAACGTATATGAAACGGCCTCAATCCATTTCCCCAAATCACTGTCATGGAATAACGGTTCCTGATACTGGCCGTCACGCAAGCCTGCCGCCAGTTCCAGGTTGTAGATACAGAAACTGCCGCCGGCTTCGGATTCCACGCGGCCATTGAGAGCCTCCCATTGGTAGGCAATGATCCTGTCCGCTATCAAGTCCATACGTGTTTTCCAGAAAGGCGATGTTACGCTTACCTTTTCGAGCGGCGGCGTGTAATACCCGTTTAACATATATTTTCTCCCTTCACATATTTACTCTAAGCTCATCTCAATGAGAGAAGCAGATAATCATGAATACTCTCCAATGCTTTGGGATGTAAAAGAACACCGTTATGTCCGATACCAGACAGCGATATAAACTTAACAGTCTCGGCAAAGCACGCGGAGAGTTTTTTTGATGACGTATACGGTATGATTTCATCGCCGGTAGAAGCGACTATCAAAACAGGTAGATCTATATCGGCCGCGTATTGATCGGACGGGAACTTGTGCTTGACAAGCAGCCGTAAAGGACCGTAAAAAACAGGCGCCGCCTGATTATAAAAATCATAACCATTGGCAAACGGCGCTAAAAGAAAAAGCTCGCCGACTTCCCTATTCGCGGCAAGGTAAACAGCCGGCACTGTACCGATACTATATCCGCCGACCAGAATCTGGCTGACATATGGCAGAGAGGATACGTAGTCATATTGTGTTGTTGAGCCAAAAAATGATAATATCCGCGCCAAAAAGCGACAGCAGGAGATAAACATGCCATTTTTTCATAAAACACCTTCAGGCAATCGTCCCTACGATTATTTGGTTATGTCAATAGATTTCTGAATTCACCGCGTCCAACAATTCCATCACAATAAATTCCAAAAAGGCGCTTCACCGAAGCAGCCAGCAATAGTCCTGCCGGCAATCAACGATATAATCTACATACACCGTTCGGTCTTTGATCTGATACAGAATCAGATACCTCTTCTCTACGAATATCTTGTGGTATTTTCCCCTGGGAACGAAGTCCTCGTCGAGAAACGGGCATCGCTCCGGCATGTCCGATTGGTTATTATTTATTGGCTCTTTCAATATTTGGATGCCTCTTTATTCCGGTTTCAGGGTTTTGGCTTTTTATACCGCAGGCAATTATCATCATTAATTCAAATTCTAAGGTTCAGTCAAGCTAGGTCAGCCGCTTCGCTCGTTCCCACGCCAAGCCTCACCCTCAGAGACTTATAGCTCTTTCCAAACGTGGATCTGTTTGATATAATAGATCTCGCTTCGGGGCGAATTGTCATCTGGGATCATACCCGGATGTGGATTGAAATGATTAACACGAAACAGAAAGCCGCTGCCGTACCAGCAACGGCTTTTGTTCGCGTACTAAAAATTCGCGTCCGGATTCAAATTGCCTAAAACAACCTCAAACTGCATTGGGTGCGTTACCTGGCGATAGATATATACCGTCGCCTTGTCGCCGACGTTTGCCTCCGCGATCGCCGAGGACAGCTCATCTATCGTGGTTATTTTTGTATCGTTAAACCCGATGATAATGTCCGTCGCCTCAATACCAGCCTGCTCGGCCGCGCCGCCTGCGGTTACCGCGTCGACATACACGCCCAAAGACGGCAGATTATACATATTCTTTATTTCTTCGGTGATACTCATGCCCTGTATGCCTAAATACGGCTTTTTAGCCGAACCGTTAACCTTCAGATCCTCCAAAATGGTCTTGGCGATATTGGAGGGAATACTGTAACCCATCCCCTCAACATCAGAAGCCGAGAGTTTCGCTGTATTAATGCCGATAACCTCACCCTGGCCGTTTGCCAGCGCCCCGCCGCTGTTTCCGCGGTTTATGGCGGCGTCTGTTTGGATGACGTCCAATTTCTTGCCGTCTATGCTGATCTGTTTGTTTATCGCGCTGATAATCCCGGATGTGGCCGTTTTACCCTCGCCCATGGCGTTCCCGATAGCCACGACCTCGTCTCCGACCTGAAGCAGGGAGGAATCGCCGAAGTCCGCTAATGTATACGCGATGGCCGCGTCGGCCATATCCGACTTCTTAACGGATATAACCGCGAGATCCGACTGAGGGTCGCTGCCGACAAAATGAGCGTCAACATGGGTCTTGTCGTCCACGGAGATAGTCACGTGATCCGCGCTTTGGATGACGTGGTTATTCGTGGCGACAAAAACATTCTCCTCATCCTCGCTGAAAATAATGCCGGAACCCGCGCCTGGCTGCTCCGTAGCCTGATTGAAAAAATTCGGGACGGAAACGGAGAGGTTAATGCTCACCACGGCGTCCGACACCTTCTTAACTATACCCGAAACATTACTAATACCCGGTGTGAACTGAGATTCCGAGAATTCAACCTTAGGTTGGCTGTAAGTATACACTTCCGGTTGGCTTGTCACGCTTTCGCTCCGCTCCGCCGACTCGTTCGGCGGTAGCAGTCGATTCGCGAGTGCCCCGCCCAGGCTCAAGCCCAGCCCCAATGTCATAAAGCCCAATACGGACGCCACGCACACAAGCGCGGCCTTAGCTTTGAATGAAACCTTTTCCTTGCCCGTCGGTTTTTTCGCGGTATAACTCACTCGCGGCTCCATACCCATGTCGGAATACCCCGCGTATGGATACGGCGGATACGCCGGCGGAACAGCCGAAGGCGCGTAAACGGGAGGCGCCTCGTCCGGACGGACGCGCACGCCGGGATTTTCGCTTACCGCGTCAGTCGCTGGCGTATAGGCGCGTCTGGATGAGTCGTCGTCCGGATTGAAGATCGAATCGAACTTCACTTTGCCGCTGTCAGACATGTTTTCATCCCCTTGATAATTAGTTTCCGGACTCTGAGGAGCGCCGTCCGGTTCAAATGAATAACCGTTTTCGTTTTTGTCGTCATAATTACTCATACAATAACCCCCTTATTGTTATTGGAAAATTTTATATGCTTGCTTAACTTCTAATACAAGTATATCAATATTCTTTTAATAAATTATGTACAATATGTGAACAATCATGCAAGTTTATATAAATAATATTAGAGTTGTCTAAATATTTCTAATAATATAGCCCGCCGTTTTTAATTTCAGCGGGCCGATTTAGTTGACAAGGGCGTTAATGACGCTATAATCAGCAAAAGCCCGGTTCATGAATATTATGAAACAATTACCTGAAAAATATACAAACTTGCCATTAACTTGATAGAATTCATCGCCAATATTAAAATTGAATGAATATTTCTCATTTTGTACGCGTACAGTCCGATTCGGCTCCCACTCCACCGTATATCCGAGCGCTTCTGCTATAGGGCGAACCGGCGCCATATGATTCAGCCGGCAGTATTCCGCTTGAAATTCATCCAATTTGGCGATCGGCCCGTCGTCCAGCAGCACGTCTCCGGAATCCGTTACAATGATCTGTTTATCCGCCCTAACCTCTTCCGCCAGGTTAATGACTACCGCGCGTTTTAATATCGCTATCTGTGGCTGCCCGGAGGCTGTCTCACGTAACCAGCCCAGAATATACTGGCCCGCGCGCATCTCGGCTTTTCTGCCCAGCGAATCCGTTATCTCCGTATCTGGATCGTAAAATAGCAGATAACGATCGCCATCCGACAGAAAACCTTTGCCGCCGTTATCCCGCAAGCATGTTTCAATATCGGCGGCTTCCGGATAATCCGGGTTAAACAGCAGATATTCCGCTTGTACAAATCCCCCTTCAGGCTCGCCGCGATAAACCAGCCGGACAGTCTGACCCATTGTCAGCTCACCGGCGTACGCCAGCCCTGTGGTCATTTCGATTCGGGCGACCCCGGCGTCAAACGTCAGAAACGGCGCCGTGACTGACGTTGTTTGAACGGTTATAAGGTTTCCCGACTCAACGATCACACCGTCGGTGATCTTCAAGCCATCGGCTGACAAACCGCTGGACATGGATAAAACCGTTAAATACATTATAATCTTTTTAATCATTCGATTCACTGCCTATCAGTATCATATTTGATACGATTACAAAATACAATATTATTCTGGTATTTTTATTGAATTCTAATACCATTTTAAAATAGAAAAGAGCCGATATATATACCGGCTCTTATTATTCCTGTCCGCTCGTTAAATATTCCCACTCCGCCAATCCCGCAGGAACTTCAGTAAATCATCAAAGGCCGGGCTTTTGGCGTTGCGGACATAGTACCCCGACGTAGCGACACCCAGCAGCAATGAACTTTCCGGATCCAGCCCAAGACTCTGCGCTAGGCAGAAACCCGCGTTAAAATTATCGCCCGCGCCGGTAGTCAATTTTGGCCGGGCGCAGAATGGGCCGTCCGCCTGATAATATTCGCCGTCAACCATACAAACCGCTTTCTTGGTCGGGTGTACTACCAGGCAATAAATCCCCAACTTTTTATAAACGGCTTCTGTGGAAGCCTTCAAACTCTCTTCCCTGACGCCGAACACGTCCGCTATCTCATAGAGTTCCTTTTCATTAAGTCCCAGTATTGTCCTGAATTTGGATTCAAACCTGCCAATCAAAGCCATCGCGTTCAGTATATCCGCTTTGGTGCGCTTTTCCGGATCCGCCAGGTCGAAGAAAGCGACCGGCTTCACGTCTTTATCGGGCAGCAGCGGAAATACCTCGTTGATCAAGCCTTCCCAGAGACCGCTCATGTTGGGAACCATGGTCCAGTTTTCCATGCCGAACAAATGACATTGCTTAATCATTTCGGCTATCTTATCCACGCCGCCGAGCACTTCTTTAAACCGCTCCCAGTCAATAGCCGAAAGCCCGGAATATTTGCCCAGCATCAATTTGCCGTCCGTAAATTCCAAGGCGTCGGTATGCCCGGGTTCGCAGAGAGGATACACCGCCGCGGCCCTATCCGCCATGGGTTTGAATACCGGGTGGATATCAGGAAGCCCTATCGCGCCTATGTACGTCAGCCGAACTCCGTACTCGATAAGCGCGTTTGAATAGATCGGGCCGTTCCCGCCCAGCTTCGTCTGTTGAACCACAAACTCGATATTCGCGCTTAAGCCCGCCGCTTTGACGATGCGGTTTCCCAATTCCTCAATATAGCCCACGCGCATAAAATTGTTGAAATCCTGGCGTTTGTCCACAACGTGAATGATCTCATCCACGAAGCCGTCCACGCCGATAATCATATTCAGGTCGAATCCCTTTAGGCTTTCCAGCTTGGACGACAATAAGCTGATTGTCGCTGATTCCTTGTCCGTCATTTTATACCTCCATATACTATTTACAGCCAAGAGCGCGATCTCATTCGCGAGTCTTATTCTATCACAGCGCGCCTTAAAAATACAATACAAGCTGTCATGTGAGAGCCTCTGTTATCATAAAATATATAACTGAATAATATTCAAAGGTTGGTGTAAAATGAAATATATTGCTCAGATCGGGTTCATCGGGTATCTGACCGCGTGGTCGGGTTTTTTTCTGGGAAGTCTGGCTTCTATAATCATGAAGAAAAGCGGCGCCCGGTTTTTAGGCTCTATGATGGGTTTTACCGCCGGGCTGCTGATCTCTTTTATATGTTTTGAAATGCTGCCCGGGCCGTTTGAGGAATGGGGTTTATATAAGGGCATAGCCGCTATGCTGCTGGGCGTTTTATTATCCGCGTGGCTTGAGGGACGGATGAACAACCTCAACCGCTGGCATAAAGCAGGACTGCTTTTGACGCTGGGCGTAAGTATTCATAACCTGCCCGAGGGCATGGCCCTGGGTTCAATGCTGCACGCTTCATACGCGGCGGGTATTTCTCTGGCCATAATGATTGCCATACACTGTTTCCCGGAAGCCTTAGCTGTGGCGCTGCCTTTGCGTCAAGCCGGCGTATCAGCGCTTAAACTGCTGGGTTCGGCGTTTATAATGGCGATCCCTATGGGCCTTGGCGCGATGGGCGGCGTGTTTTTCAGCGGTCTGTCGCCGCGTTTTGTAGACGCTTGCGTCTGTTTTTCAGGAGGTGTCATGCTGTACATAGCCTGCGGCGAGATTCTGCCGGAATCGAAAGAGATATGGAATGGCCGCATGCCGGCGCTGGGCGCGATGATCGGTTTTGTTATTGGAGTCATGCTGACGGAAAGGCTGTAATTTTCCCTTTACATTTATTTGTTATAAGGTATAATAGTTTCAATCAACTTTCGATGTTTTTCGCTTCACCGCTCAAATACGCTATAATTCAGGTTGCCTCCTGTTACTAATATACCCACGCACATAAATATAATCATAGGAGATTGATAGTTCATGGCAGATATTGGCATTGACTTAGGTACAGCCACTATCCTTGTATATATTAAAGGCCAGGGCATTGTATTGTCCGAACCCTCCGTTGTCGCTATTAACAAAAACACGAATCAAATTGTGGCTGTCGGCTCGGAAGCCCGCAGCATGATTGGGAGAACCCCGGGAAACATTGTCGCCATCAGGCCGCTGCGCGAAGGGGTTATTTCCGACTATAATATTACTGAAAAGATGCTCAAGTATTTCATATCCAAAGCAGTCGGACGGCACATGTTCCGTATGCCGCGCATTGCCGTATGTGTGCCTTCCAGCGTCACGGAGGTCGAGCGCAAGGCGGTGGAGGACGCCACCAAGCAGGCGGGCGCTAGGCAGGTATTTATTATTGAGGAACCCATAGCGGCGGCGATCGGCGCCGGTATAGACATCGCTCGGGCCTGCGGCAGCATGGTTGTGGATATCGGCGGCGGTACCACCGACGTCGCGGTTATCTCACTGGGCGGCACGGTGGTCAGCACCTCGCTTAAAGTCGCGGGGGATAATTTTGACGAAGCTATCGTAAGATATATGCGAAAGAAACATAATATACTCATAGGCGAACGCACCGCTGAGGATTTGAAAATCAATATCGGCACGGCGTATGAACGGGCCGCGCCCGTCACGCTGGATGTGAGGGGCCGTAACCTCATTACCGGGCTGCCGCGCGTAATAACGGTTTCTTCCGACGAGATGCAGGAAGCGCTGAACGAGAACGTCACCAGTATAATCGAGGCTGTTCACATGGTACTGGAACGCACCCCGCCCGAACTCGCGAGCGATATCTCCGACCGAGGCATAGTTATGACAGGCGGCGGCAGCCTTCTCAACGGGCTGGACAAGCTGATAAAGGAAAAAACAGGCATTAACGCGATTATCGCCGAGGAAGCGATTTCTTGCGTGGCGATTGGCACAGGAAAATATATAGAATTCGTTTCAATGGGCAAAATGGATATGAGGGAAATGAGAAGCAGGAATTAGGGGGATACTCTTACATCGGAGGGATCCGCGTTGATTAAGGGATTATACACGTCCGCGCTGGGTATGACCACGTTGCTGCGGAAAATGGATGTAACCGCGGATAACATCGCCAACGCCAACTCGACGGGTTTCAAGAAAGACCGGGTTGCCACGCGTTCGTTCACCGAGGAATTGCTGAAACGGCTGGATGACCCAGGCGATCAGCCTTACCACGACGTGCCGATTGGGCGCGTGTCGCAGGGCTTGTTTATTGACGACATCTATACCGATTTCTCCGGCGGCGGTTTCCGAAAAAGCTCCGCGCCTTTGGATTTAGCGATTGAAGGGAGCGGTTTTTTTTGCGTATCTCACGCCGACAATGCCGGACAAAGCAGCGAAATGTACACCCGAGACGGCTCTTTTACACTGGGCGGCGACGGTCTGCTGCTCACTAAGGAGGGCAATCCTGTTTTAGGCGCGAACGGTATGATAATGATACCGCCCGGGCATATCACGGTCAATAATGACGGCAGTATTTTCTCCAACGACGAATACGTCGATAAACTCAAAATAGCTGACTTCGCGGACACGCATGAACTTCGCAAGCGTGAGAACAATTTGTTCGCCGCCACCAACCGCGCTATACAGAGGGATTTTACAGGAGAGGTGCACTCGGGGTTTTTGGAGAATTCCAATGTCAGCTCTATCCGTGAAATGACGGATATGATAGTCACATCGCGCGCGTTCGAGGCCAACCAGCGTATGATAACCATTCATGATACCATACTAAACCGCGCGGCGAATGATATCGGCAAGAAGGTATGACAAATATGACATCAGGGGCGATACATTATGATGCGCAGTTTATGGACGGCGGCGTCCGGCATGATCAGTCAGCAGCAGAATGTTGACACAATTTCAAATAATTTGGCCAACGTTAACACATTCGGGTACAAAAAGGAACGCATGGAATTCAAGACACTTCTGTACGAAACGATCGCGAGGGCGGATCTTGATCCCGCGAACCAGTCGGGACGCCCGGTTAACCTGCAAGTAGGCCACGGTGTGCGCCCGATTTCGACGGCGCGTATATTTTCTCAGGGCAATCTGGAGCGTACAGATAATTCCAACGATATAGCCATTGAAGGCGACGGTTTTTTGGTGGTTGACCGGGGCGGCGAGTTCCACTATACTAAAGACGGGGCTATGAAAGCCAGCGTAACCAACGAGGGCAGCATGCTGGTGACCTCGGAAGGGTACCCCATTTTGGGGTTGGACGATACGCCGCTGTATATACCGGCGGATGTCGCCGTAAAGGATCTCTCAATCAGCGAGGAAGGCGAGTTGAGTTATCTCAACAGCCAAGGTCAGAATGAGGATCTTGGGCTGCGGATCAAACTGGTCCAGTTTTCCAACCCGCAGGGCTTGGAGGCCGTGGGTTCCAACCTGCTTAAAATCACCTCAGCATCAGGGCCGGCTTTGGTTGAGGCCGACGGGGAAACAAACCGGCTCAGCCGTTTTCAGCAGGGCGTATTGGAAATGTCCAATGTGCAGGTAGCGGAAGAGATGGTCAACCTGATTGTCGCCCAGCGAGCCTATGACATTAATTCCAAGGCGATTACCACGTCCGACGAAATGCTGCAGACCGTCAATAACCTCAAGCGATGAATATATCGTCTATTAACGGCTCTACCCCGCAATTGGGGCGGTTGTATAAGGAACAGGCGTCAGGCGAGGGTTTTCAGGCTGCCCTCGAAGCCGCCTCACATACGAATGACGCTGTGGAACTGAGGAAGGCGTGCGTAGGATTCGAGTCTTATTTTTTGCAGATTATGTTCCGCGAGATGCGCAAAACCGACTTGGGTGAGGGCGGCATCTTCGCTAAAAGCAACGCTGAAGTGATATTTGAAGACATGTTATATGAGGAGTACTCTAAAACAGCCGCGTCGCGGGGCGGCATCGGCTTGGCGGATATGATGTACAGGCAATTGTCCGAGCAATAAAAAATCAAGGCGCCCTAAGCGGCTCCTTTTTTTATATAAATAATGAGGAGTAGATCATTATGCACATTTTTACTTCGGAAAGCGTTACGGAGGGGCATCCGGATAAGATCTGCGATCAGGTCGCGGACGCGGTGCTGGACGCGATAATAGCGCAGGATCCTTCGGCGCGCGTAGCCTGCGAGTCAATCGCGACGACCGGGATTATCTTTGTCGCCGGCGAAATCACCACTGACTGCTATGTGGACATAGAGCGGATCACGCGGGACACGATTCGCGGCATAGGTTATGATCGCGCGAAATACGGCTTCGACTGCGAAACCTGCGCGGTCATCACATCCATAAAGAGTCAATCACCGGATATAGCGATGGGCGTGGATCACGCGCTTGAAACCAGGGATACCGACGGGAATGACACGGGTGCCGGCGACCAGGGCATGATGTTCGGATTCGCTTGCGATGAAACAGACGAATATATGCCCATGCCCATATACTTAGCCCATAAGCTCACGAAGAGACTGACGGAGGCGCGCAAAACGGGCGAACTGCCTTACCTGCGCCCCGACGGCAAGAGCCAGGTAACGGTGGAATACGACGGAAATAAACCGGTCCGCGTAACAAACATTGTCATCTCCAGCCAGCACGCTCCGGAAATATCCCATGATCAATTGGAAAAAGATATTATCGAAAAGATAATAAAGGCCTCCATACCGTCCGAACTGCTGAGCGGTGAAACAAAATATTTTATCAACCCCACGGGGCGTTTTGTGGTCGGCGGGCCGCAAGGCGACAGCGGGCTGACCGGCCGCAAGATAATCGTTGATACCTACGGCGGGTACGCGAGGCATGGTGGCGGTTCCTTTTCGGGTAAAGACCCGACCAAAGTAGATCGCTCGGCGTCCTACATGGCTAGGTATATAGCCAAGAATATCGTCGCGGCGGGCCTCGCGGACAAATGCGAAATCGAGGTGTCCTACGCCATCGGAGTGGCAAAACCGCTCTCCGTGTATGTCAATACATTTGGAACCGGCAGGATATCGGATGAGGCCGTCGTGGCTCTGATAGACAAGCACTTTGATTTGCGGCCCGGAGCGATAATTTATCACTTGGATTTGCGCCGGCCAATATATAAGCAGACAGCCGCTTACGGTCACTTCGGGCGTTCAGACTTGGACCTCCCATGGGAAAGGCTGGATAAGGTCGGAGAATTACGAGAAGCGTTAGCATGATAGGGTAAGCCCGGCCGCGCGGCTAAGCGCGGCTTTTTATCAGCGATTCCTGCCGGGCTTTTCCCCGGCGTATTGGTAATAATCCGTTTTAATCCTGCCGTTAAACAGTTTACGTTTGGCGTCGGCCTTTTTCCCGTACGTTTTCTCGAAGAACTCGTCCGGCGTTATTACATTCAGCGACCATGTCGCGTCCGGAGCGAACACGCTCCGCATATCTTTGTATAAACGCCCGACCTCGGCGGCGCTGCCCAAACGCTCCGCGTACGGCGGATTGCAGACAGTTATGCCATACCTGCCCGGCAGGGTTATATCTTTCAGCGCTTTGGTTTCAAACCTGATAAAGTCCCCTACCCCAGCCTTTATGGTGTTACGCTTCGCCAGCTCCACCGCTTTCGGATCTATGTCAGACCCGAATATTTGAGGCTGTATATCGGCAATTTCGACCGCCTTCGCTTCCGCCCGGGCGTCTTTCCATAAGCGCCCCGGCATACAGGGCCAGGTTTCCGACACAAACGCGCGATTCAGGCCTGGCGCGATATTTTTAGCCATCAATGCGCATTCGATGGGTATTGTGCCCGAACCGCAGACCGGATCCAGCAGTACGCGATCTCCGCGCCAGTAAGTAAGACTTATCAGCGCGGAGGCAAGCGTTTCCTTTAATGGGGCCGGCGACGCTATCGGGCGGTATCCGCGCTTATGCAGTCCCGGACCGGATGTGTCTATTGTAAGAGTCGCCCTATCTTTCAGCAGGCCGATCTGTATTTTATATTCCGGGCCGTCTTCCTTGAACCATTCGGTTTTGTAGCGCGTTTTCAGCCGTTCGACAACGGCTTTCTTCACAATGGCCTGGCAGTCCGGCACGCTGAAAAGCCGCGAACGTACGGATTTCCCCGTAACCGTGAATTTTCCGTTCTCGGGAATCCATTCTTCCCACGGCAGAGCCTTTGTGCCCTCAAATAATTCGTCAAATGTATTGGCGTTAAACTCACCCATGTTAAGCAGTACCCGATCCGCGCTTCGCAGCCATATGTTGGCTTTAGCTATATCCGAAAGCTCGCCGGAAAAATCCACACGGCCGTCCAATACACTTATATCGCTTACCCCTAACGCGATAACCTCACGTTTGACCACGGCTTCCAATCCGAACGCCGCGGTCGCTATTAATTTGATCATATCTCGCCTACTTTTGTTTTTATTCACTATAAGCGCAAGCCCCGGCGGTTGTCAATTAGATACTGAATTATGGGAGAGATTTATGTATAAGCTAGTAAAAACCGAAGGCCGCGCCAAACGCGCCGTATTTGAAACGCCGCATGGCACGGTTCAGACGCCGGTATTCATGAACGTAGGTACGTCGGCGGCCATAAAAGGCGCGCTGTCCTCGGAAGATTTGGAACGCGTGAAATGTCAGATAGAACTCTCCAACACTTATCACCTGCATGTCCGCCCCGGCGATCAATTGATAAAAGAACTGGGCGGCCTTCATAAATTCATGGCGTGGAACGGCCCGATTCTGACAGACTCCGGCGGGTTTCAGGTATTCTCGCTGAGCGGGCTTCGCCGGATAAAAGAGGAGGGCGTAACCTTCGCTTCTCATGTGGACGGCAGAAAAATATTCATGGGTCCGGAAGAATCTATGGAGATCCAATCAAACCTGGGCTCGACCGTCGCCATGGCTTTTGACGAATGCGCTCCGTCGCTGGCTGATTACGAATACATGAGCGCCTCCGCCGACAGGACGACACGCTGGCTGCTCCGCTGCGTAAACCGGCTAGGGGAATTAAACGGCAAAAACGGCGTAATAAATAAAAAGCAAATGCTATTCGGCATTAACCAAGGCGGGGTATACGAAGATATACGAAGGAAAAACGCGGAAGAAATCGCCTCATTGAATCTGGACGGGTATGCGGTGGGCGGCTTGGCCGTGGGCGAAACCGCTGAGGAGATGTACAGAATCCTGGACGCGGTGGTTCCTATTCTGCCGCGCGATAAACCGACATACCTGATGGGCGTCGGAACTCCGAGCAATATACTGGAATCCGTCGAACGGGGAATAGACTTCTTCGACTGCGTACTCCCCGCGAGAAACGGCCGCCACGGCCACGTATATACCGATAAAGGCAAGCTGAACCTGTTAAACGCGCAATACGAGCGCGACAATAAACCGATTGAGGAAGGCTGCGGCTGCCCTGTCTGCGCCCGTCACACAAGGGCGTACATCAGGCACCTGTTTAAGGCGAAGGAAATGCTTGCCTTACGGCTTTGCGTCTTGCATAATTTATATTACTATAATAATTTAATGGAAGAAATAAGGGCGGCTCTAGATGAAAACCTGTTCGCTCGCTATAAGGAAGACAAGCTGACCGGTTATAAAATGGAAATGCCAGTTGACGAGCCTTAATTAATTGCTATATAATACTATTAATATCAGCGGGCGGCTGACTGAATATCCACTTGCCCGGCGGATGTGATCTTAATATACAGGAGTTGTGTTCATGCATTCAATTTTAAACAAGCTGCTGGTTCTGGGGATTATTCAAAACAAAACGGATGGCGCGGCTACAGCGGCCGCTCAGGGAACGCAACCGGCTGACGCGGGCGCTTTGGGAGGGATAAGCCCCATCTTCATGATCCTCATCTGGGTGGCGATTTTCGGCTTTTTCTATTTTTTCAGTATCCGTCCTCAGAGCAAGCGGGAAAAGAAACTCAAAGAAATGCAGGCGTCTATTAAGTCCGGCGATAACGTGGTGACTACCAGCGGTTTCTACGGCAAGGTCGCCGATGTCGGCGAGGACTGCTTTATCGTTGAGTTCGGCACTAACCGCGGCGTGCGCGTACCCGTGCGTAAGTCTGATATCGTAGGTATTCAGACGCCTAAAATAAGCCTGTCCAAACCGGAGAGCGCCAATTAACCCGTTACGGTTGTATTTAATAGGAGATTTTTTGCATGTCAGAAAAAGTTGAAATTATAGCCGGTAATATCTATGAAGGAAAGGTCGTCAGGCTTAAACCTTTTGGGGCTATTGTTATTCTGCCCGACAACTCGCAGGGCTTGGTTCATATCTCACATATCTCAAACAGCTATGTTCAAAACGTGGACGATCACTTAGCGGTAGGCGATATCGTGCATGTGAAGGTACTTACTAATGATAAGACTTCGGGAAAGATCTCATTGTCTATGAAGGATGTGGAGCAGCCGGAATCCATGCAGGAACGCCAAACCGCCA
>JAISZF010000007.1 GCA_031269415.1 Clostridiales bacterium | reverse complement strand
CAAACCCCATCCGCTTGTCAACCGCGTTTTAACGGTTTATACTAAACCCGGTGAGATAATGCTGAATTCCTTCTTAAACACAATAAAAAAATACAATATGCTCTCATACGGCGATAAAGTTATAGCCGGCCTCTCCGGCGGCGCGGATTCCGTGCTGCTGCTCACACTGCTGGCGGATCTCCGTGAGGAATACGCCCTTGATATAACCGCCGTACACGTTAACCACGGTCTGCGCGGCGGCGAAGCTGGCGGGGATGAGACTTTCTCGCGCTTATTCTGCGAAAAGCTGGGGATTGATTTCATCGCGTTTCAGGAGAACGTTCTGAAAGAGTCCGAAAGCGCGGGCTTGAATCTGGAGGAAGCCGGCCGTGAGATCCGGTACAAACGCTTCGATGAGGCCATGAAAGCCCGCGGCGCGAATAAGATCGCCGTAGCGCACAACCGGAACGACAACGCTGAAACAGTGTTCATGCGCATCTGCCGGGGCGCGGGTCTGCCGGGGCTTTGCGGAATCCCGCCCGTTCGCGGCCAAATCATCCGCCCCTTGATTGAAACCAGACGCGCCGAGATTGAATCCTATCTCTCCCGGCATAACATTCCATATCGGACGGATTCCACAAATCTTTCCGAAAGATTCACGCGAAACCGCGTCCGGAATACGCTTATGCCTGAAATTGAATCCAGTCTGGGTGTTGATCTAGGTGAAAAGCTGAGTTCGTTAAGCCGAACATGCGCCGAGGACGAAGATTTTATGTATGGAGTGGCGAGAGACGCCTACAGTGATTCTCTGATCACCTCGCGGCGATACTGTGTATCTCTGTCGATACCCGCTCTTCGCGGCTGTCATCCAGCCATAACCGCGCGTGTGATTCGGCTGGCTCTCTCCGAATGGGGCCTCAAGGATGTTTCCGCGCGTCATATTCACGCGGCGCGCGACCTTATCAACGCTCAGTCCGGCAGACAGGCGGTTCTGCCCGGCGGCGTGACCATAAAGAAGCATTTCGGCGAGCTTCGTTTTACATCAACGGAAGCGGAAAGCGCGCAGCCCTTCCGCTATGATTTAAAGCCGGGAGAAACGCTGTATATACCGGAGCTGTCGCTGAATTTCCTGCTCACGGAAAATCCCTCGCCGATTAATTCGGCGACGGTATGTACTAAAGCCTTTTTATATGATAGAATAGGCGATATTCAAATCCGTTCGCGGCTTCCGGGCGATATCATACGAATAAGGCATATA
Organism: Clostridiales bacterium; assembly: GCA_031269415.1. Classification (GTDB taxonomy): domain Bacteria; phylum Bacillota; class Clostridia; order Lachnospirales; family WQUN01; genus JAISZF01. Next base: position 2,773 of record JAISZF010000007.1, on the reverse strand, counting down.
GGCGCTGTCAAGATAAAGGATTATTTCATAAATAACAAAATCCCGTCATATCGGCGCGGAGCTATTGGTTTGGTCGCGCGGGGCGGCGAGGTACTTTGGATTTTAGACGAAAAAAATATATGCCATGAAGAGTATGAGGCCTTGAGCCGCGAAGCGCGAAAAATATATATTCATATGTGGGAGTGATCTCGTTGAGAGAGATTATAAGGCCGCTGATTTCGGCTGAGGAGATTGCCCGGCGCGTGGAGGAGATCGCCGGTGAGATAACGCGTGATCACGATGGGCGGGCCGTCACGTTGATTTGTATATTAAAAGGCGGAGTTATCTTCATGGTCGATCTCTCACGCAAGTTGAAGATCCCTGTGGAATTCGACTTCATGGACATTTCCAGTTATGGAAACCAGGTTGTTTCCAGCGGCGTAATAAAAATCGACAAAGACTTGGAGAACCCTATCACTGGCAAACATGTGATTTTAGTGGAGGATATTATAGACACCGGGCGAACCCTGAGCCACCTGAGCAAGCATCTGAGCGCGCAGAAACCGGCAAGCCTGAAGATTTGCGCGTTGTTGGACAAAAAATCACGCAGGGAAATAGACGGCATAATACCCGACTATATCGGTTTTGAAATCCCCGATGAATTCGTTGTGGGCTATGGGCTGGATTACGCCCAAAGATACCGTAATTTAGAGTATATAGGCATTCTGGAATTTATAGAAGGCAAATAGGAGAGGAGAACACCGCACACGCCCAAAAGCGGTGCGTAAGCATGGTCGCATGGAATTTAAAGAACGAATAAAAGAACTGCGAACGGAAAAATCCCTGACGCAAACGCAGTTGGCCTCCGTATTGGAAAAGTCGGAAGCCGCTATCCGCGCGTGGGAATCCGGGCGTACAAAGCCGGACGCGGATACGCTGATCCGGTTATCCGATATCTTTCACTGCTCAGCGGATTTTATATTGGGCCTGTCAGACCGCCGGGAGACAGCCGTTACATCCGCGCCGGATAACCCGGCTTCATCCGCCGTCTATAGAGTCAATAGCCTGAGCGGCAGCGAAAGGGCTTATATATTGGATATATTCGAGCAGGTGCTGGGCTGCTTGGAGCAATTTAAAAATGACGAAAACGCGCGGGAGACATTCCTTACCAGCTTTTTTTCGCTGTTTATGGATTTAAGGCTGTGTGTCAACAACATCGCGGATTATCTCGGGAACGACGCCGGCAAACCGCAGCCGCGCGGCCAAGCCTTGATGACGTTCGCCACAATGCGTGATATAACGGATATGGACTATCAGGCTTTATGGAGCAAGCTGGAACGCCTGCTGGACGAAGACGCGGATAAAAGCGCCGGAGGGCGGCGCGTACTGACGGCTGGCGCGGCGATGTGAACCGGCGGCGCGCTTATAATTAATGAGGGAAGATATGTTAAAAAAAAGGCTGCCCATCGGTTTTGAGGATTTCAAAAGAATCATTGACGGAGATTTTTATTACGTGGATAAGACGGCATTGATCAGTGAACTCCATGAAACCGGCGGGCAGGTGAATCTATTCCTGAGGCCCCGGCGTTTTGGGAAAACCTTAATGCTAAGCACGCTGAGATATTTTTACGAAGACACAGGCGACGCAACCCAAAACGCGCTGCGCCGCGCGTTGTTCCTTGGTCAGGACAGAATAATCCGCGGACTATACGCGTGAAAGAAGCCCTCTTATTGAGGGCTTTTTGTCTGAAAACTTTTTATGACACATTCTCATTTTCCTCCGCGCTGCCCAACCTAACCAGTCAGCCCGCGCGGACTGAAGTTTTCCGTCGCCTCCGAGTCCAACTCAGATAGTTTAAGTACCACATTAATATCAGGTGAAACCGTTTCTATGCTGTTGATCTTTATCCGCGTTAATTGGGGATCAATATTCAAGGAAGGGTTGGATCCAACTTTGAACAGGATGTCCGTACCCCGCGGACCGGACTTGCAGTCGCCCTTGATAATAAGATCCCCGCCCGATTGATCCTTCGCGTGCAGATCGATCGACGCCTTTACTTCTATCCGATCATGGGTTTCGGAATCCTCTCCGTGCATAACCAGGGCGATAACGCTGCCCTGAAGCTGCATCCCCTCTATTATCAGGTTGAAATCATCAAGTGGAAGCTCCTTAACGCCTTTACGCGCGAAATCGAATAAATCGGCGGAATCAATGGTCATTCGCGGCGAAATAGATCTATACAGCCCTTTAACACTGAGTGTAATATTAGAGTCCAAGCTGCGAACCGGTTCGAAATCAACTCGCGCCAGCGTGATACCCTCGTCTTGAAACTCCGTATAAGCGGGATAGGCGTCGCGGCTGTCCAGGCCGCGCGAGATATTTGAATAGAGACCATCCGGCGGGCTTCTGGATAAAACGGAGTACGCACCGTCCAGCAAGGAGATTCGCGTTTCAGGCGTTATATTTATTCCCTCATCCGATTTGTCCGAAAGCCTTATCTGTAAACTGGAACCAGTGTTTGTGAATACCGCGCTTTCAATCAATATAGACCCGCTGCCGTCAGGGGATATGTCAACAGGCCTGTTGATATATTTTGCCGGCATCATTTTTCGATCTTTCAACGAGAAGGCCAGAGTTTGGGACTGATTGTTTTCGGTATCCCTTATATTCAGGGTAAAACCGGTGACACCCTCGGCGAACGGCCTGAATATCACCGCCTCCGAGGTCTGCCCTATCGTCATATCCCTGGTGTACGTCTTGCCCGACTCGTCGGTAAGCTCAAAGAAAAAATTC
>JAISZF010000002.1 GCA_031269415.1 Clostridiales bacterium | reverse complement strand
GTCAAGTTTAACGCGGATATTTATATTACAGGCTCAAACTCCCGCTTGCTATCGGGAGAACTTGCCACATACATCGCCGGGCGCTATGTCGCGTTCACAGTGTATCCGTTCTCTTACGCCGAGTTCAAGTCACTGAACCCCGCTTATACCTTTGAGAGCTATGTCGAATACGGAGGAATGCCCTTCCTGTCCGAAATAAACTTCGCTCCCGAAAGCGGTAAGAATTACCTGCAAGACGTATTTAACTCGGTTGTGCTTAAAGACATTGTGAAGCGCAATAAAATCCGTGACGTGGATTTATTGGAGCGCATTATTTCTTACGCCTTGGCAAACGTTGGCAGAACTTTTTCAGCGACGGGTATTTCCAAATTTTTGAAAGATGAAAAGCGCGCCATCTCGCCGGAGACCGTATTGAATTACCTTAAATACTGCGGCGAGGCTTGCTTGCTGCTTCGTTTGAAGAGCCAAGACATCGCCGGTAAGAAAATGCTTAAGGTCAACGAAAAATACTATGTCGCCGACCACGGTTTGCGTCAGGCGGTAGTGGGTGAAAATTTACAAAACATTGAACTGGTTTTGGAAAATATCGTCGCGTTGGAACTGCTTCGGCGTGGGTTTAGAATTTGCGTCGGGTATATCGGCGAAAGGGAAATTGATTTTGTGGGCGAAAAGAACGGCGAAAAAATATATGTACAGGTTTGTTATCTCTTGAATGAGGAATCAACCATCAGCCGAGAATTTTCGCCCTTGTTGGATGTCAGGGATAACTATCCCAAGTTTGTCATTTATAAGGATGGGGCGTTTAAGGGGAATTATGAAGGGATTCCCGCTGTCAGAATAGAGGATTGGCTCTTGGGTTGACAGAGCCAATAAATTAAAAATCCCACAGGAGCGGTCTTGCCGTTCCCGTGGGATTCTTAATTTCGCGGCGAGGTTTTCAGCCTATAGCGAGTTTTATATAGATCTCTACTGTGGTTTCTATGATATTGTCATTGAAATCATAGCCTGTCGTATGTATCTGAGGCCGCTCTTCTCCCGCGCCCACCAAGAACCCAGCCCCTTTGGTTCGCTTCAGGAAATACCCGAAATCCTCGGAACCCCGCATAGGAGCCGGCAGTTCGTATACCGGCACGCCCAGAGCCGCGCAGGCGCGGCGGACCTTGTCCGCGCATTCGGGGGAGTTTGACGTTTCCGGAAATGGCTCTTGGAATGAAAAGCTGATTTCCAGCCCGTAGAGTTCGGCCTGTTCTTTGGCGATCTCTTCCAAGCTGCGCTGCAGGGCGTCCATTTCGGCCTCATACTGGCCCCGGAGAGTCAGCAGCAGCCTGCCGTCGTGAGCGGAGATCCCGAAAGCCTCTTCACCAATGTCCACGCAGATAACCGTGCAGAGTATAATCCCTTTATGATCCTTGGGATCGATAAGCCCGGGTATCGCCCGTATGATCTCGGCTATGGCGAAAGCCGGATTCTTGCCGAGTTCAGGCGCGCTCGCGTGTGTCGAAACGCCCTTCATATGTATTGTCATACCCTTGGAGGCGCAGTAAGCCGCGCCGTTTTTAATGGCGACCATATTCTCGGGAACGCCCGGAGAATTGTGTATCGCGTATATCTCGTCTATGCCGTTCTCGGTGACAGCGACAGCCGCCTCGACGCCGCCCACGCCAATCTCCTCAGCGTGCTGGAAGATAAAATAGACCGAATTCTCTGGGCGGATCTGATCAATTTCAAGAGCGGCGCCCGCCAGTATGGCGCTATGACCGTCATGCCCGCACTTATGAGCCACTCCTGGAGACCGCGATCCGTATGGAAGCGAAATTGTCTCGTCAATAGGCAGCGCGTCAAAATCAGCTCTGAAACCGATTTTCTTCCCGTTGGGGCTTTCTGAGCGGTAGACCGCATAGAACCATGAACCTCTGTCCGCGATATCGAGCTTTGTATGTTCCGCTAAAAAGTCAATCAGCCTCTTTTTGGTCCATACCTCTTTACATGAAAGCTCGGGATGCTGGTGCAGTTCATGTCGGAGTTCTATAGCCAGTTCCAGATTCTTTTTATCCACATTGGTCTCCTTCTATTTAGTCTTTTCGAGAGTCCCCTTACCTAAGGCCTTAGCGTTTTTGTTTTTTAAGTCTTTGTAGTTTTCCTCAACTATTTCGCTCCAAAGCTCGGCGCCCTTTACATCCACGTTGGCCGGGTCAAACACGGGATCCAAACCTTGCTTTTTCTGCTTGTCATAGTCCCTCATGAGTTTTATCATGGGAGGGGCGAGACAGCATAAGCCAAGCAGGTTGATCCAAGTCGCCATACCGACACCTAAATCCGCCATAGCCCATGCGAGTTCAGAACTCCAAATGCTTCCCAGGATAATAGACGCCATCTGAAGAACGGTTACGGCCCAGATAACCGGATTGAGCCATTTTGATTTTTTAAACAGCATTGCCAAGCCTACGCTGGCGTAGAAGCCGAATGAAAGCAGGGTGGTTATCGCGAAGAAGAATATGGCGAGCGCTATAAATACACTTCCTATTCCCGTGCCGGCGGCAACAGTGTCAATAGAAGCCTGGACGTAGCCGATACCTATCTGAATGTTCGGGACATTCTCGACAATTGGGGCGTACCCGGCGGATTCATTATAGACATTGTACATTCCGGTCACAAGAATCATTAAAGCGGTGCATGTGCAGACAATCAGTGTGTGATAGACTGAAAAACCTTGCGCCAAGCCCTGTTTGACCGGATGAGAGACTTCAGCGGACGCCGCGGCGTTGGCGCCGGTTCCCATTCCGGCCTCGCTGGAGTAGATAGCGCGTTTTACTCCCCACATAATGGCGCTTCCCGCTATGCCTCCAAATACCGCGTTAAGGCTGAACGCGCTTCCGAAAATCAAGCCGAACATAGCCGGGATCTTCGTTATGTTCACAAGCAGCACTATAATTGTGATCACCAAATAAACAATCGCCATGAAAGGCACGACGTATCCCGCTATCGATGCAATACGCTTCATTCCGCCGATGACTACGACGCCGAATAAAACAGCGACGACGATGCCTGTTACAAGCTGCGGAATATTAAACGCGTTGTAGAATGAGTCAGAAATATTGAAAGCCTGCACGATGGGTCCCGTGAACCCGTAGCCGAGTATGCCCGCCACGGCTGTGTAGAAGCCCAGCCAGGGCAGTGGTGTCTTGGTCAGATAATACGACGGTCCGCCTCTGTACTCTCCGGCGATCTTCTGCTTCCACAACTGAGCCAGACTTGACTCAACCAAAGCGAGGGCGGAACCAAGTATCGCGTAGACCCACATCCAAAAAACAGCGCCCGGGCCGCCGACCGCAATCGCGGTCGCCACGCCGGCTATGCTTCCGATACCGATTCTTCCGCCAAGCGCCATCGCGAAGCTCTGAAACGGAGTGATTCCGCTTTGAGAAGCCTGGCTTCGTGACAGGGATTTGACCATGTCTTTAAAGAGGCGAATCTGTGGAACCCTCAAAACAATTGTATAGAATAACGCGAGTCCGACGACGAGAATAATAAGCGGAGTCCCCCACAGATAGACGTTGACAAAATTTGTAAATTCCAACATTTGCCTTATCGCTCCTTTCAAATTCGCGGGATTTTGAAAAGTGCCCGCGTTGCGCATTCATGCCGCGGCCAGACTCTCGGCCTGGCGTCGGAAGGTATGGCTTTAATTCATCAGACTGGACGGTTCGGTATAGTCGAGGCCGAAAGTCCCGGCGACCTCCTTGCAAGTCAAGTGTCCTTTGTAACAGTTAACGCCCAGCATAAGGCCGGGGTTGCTCTTGGCGGCGGTGTCCACGCCTTTTCCGGCAATCAGCAAACCGTAGCGCAGGGTCGCGTTGGTCAGGGCGGTTGTGGAGGTGTGAGAGACGCCACCGGGCATATTCGCCACGCAGTAGTGTACTACGCCGTCAACCACAAAGGTGGGGTTGTCATGGTACGTCGCTCTTGTCGTTTCGCAGCAGCCTCCTTGATCTACCGCGACATCCACAATTACGCTGCCCTGTTTCATCCTCTTGAGATACTCCTTCTTGATGAGCTTAGGCGTGGCCGCCCCGGGTATCAGAACCGCGCCGATCACGAGATCCGCCATAGCGACGGCGCGTTCAATCGCGCCAGCCGTTGAGAAGAGGGTGGTGATACGCTGCTCGAATATATCGTCCAGATACGCCAGCCTGTTGAGGCTGTTATCCAGCACGAATACGTTTGCGCCCAGGCCAACGGCCATTTTGCAGGCGTTTATGCCCACCACGCCGCCGCCGATGATAACCACGTTCGCGCGCCTTACCCCCGGCACGCCGCCCAGAAGCAGGCCGACGCCGCCCAAGTGTTTCTCCAGGCATTTTGCCCCTTCCTGGATACTCAGGCGTCCAGCTACCTCGCTCATCGGTTTTAAAAGAGGAAGATCCCCAGACTCTCCGCGAATAGTCTCATAGGCTACGGCGCGGGTCTTTTTGTTTATAAGCGCTTCGGTAAGAGGACGGTTGGCCGCCAGATGTAAATAAGTATACAGGATCTGATCCTCTCTCATCAAGTCATATTCCTCTTCGAGAGGTTCTTTTACTTTAACTATCATTTCAGAGGCGTCCCAGACGCTCTTCGCGTCCGGCATAATCTCCGCACCCGCCTCAATGTAGTCGCTGTCCTCAAAACCCGAGCCGACTCCGGCTCCGGTCTCAATATATATCACGTGGCTATGTGCGACATATTCCTTGACATTATCGGGGGTCAGGCCCACGCGATACTCATATTTCTTTATTTCCTTAACGCATCCGACAATCATAACAAGCACCCCTATTAAATAAAAATTCGGTTCACATATCCGCTTGTAAAACCGCGCAGAACGGCGGAGTAGTTCATGTGAAACGATAAAGTCGCTCCGACTTTAAAATCCCTCTCAGCTTCAGTCAGATCAGCAACGAGGTGATCGGAGCTTGCCCCAAGGATCTTAACTCCCGGAACCGTGCAGACTAAGCCCAAGGGATCCGTATCCTGTCTGCCCACAGCTAAAATCGCCCGCTTTCGGCGGCCTTTGTCCTCAAATTGAGGCCGCTCCCCGAACGCGTTGACGCCTATCTCGCCCTCGGGGTAGGAAGGCTTGGTCTGAATCTCGATAATTGAGGCTTCCAGCATAAGAATGTCTTGATCAAGGCATTCTATTGGCTGTGAGTACGCGGTTTCATAGCCTCTGACTATCGACTCGCCCAAGCGGAGATTCGTTACGCGATTGGGCATTCTTCCGTTTAAGAGCAAAGGCAGCGAGCTGGAGTTTCCGCCGGAGACTATTGGAAGCCCGATTCCAAGGCGGTTCTCAAGATCGGTCGCCATATCGCAGAGTTTTCCCAGATTTTTTTCGGTGGGTATTATAGATCCGTAGCAGGTGAGGTTTAACCCAATCCCCATAAGATCCAGCCAAGGGCTTTTATCGGCGTATTCGGCGGTTTGCGTAATCAGCTCCGAATTATCGTAATATACGCCCTCGCGCAGATCTCCCAGATCTATCATCAATATAACGCCGTGCCGTTTCCCTTGGCTCTTCGCTGCCTCGGCCAGACTCGTCAGGGTGAGGATCTCCGAGTTGAGGCTGACGTCGCACAGCCTGACTGTCTCCCACGCGTCGTCGGGGGACGGCAGTCTAAGCAGCGTCTTTTTTATATCGGTTCGCGGATACGAAGCGATGTTCATTAACCTGGAATCAGCCAGGAAATCCACGCCCTCCTCGATGAGGATATTCACCAGGAGGCGTTCGGCGCAAAAAACCTTGGTGACGGCAGCAACTGTTATGCCGTTTTCATGGCACATATCGCGCAGAACCCGCGCGTTCCGGCGAAATTTTTTTAAATCCACGATAATCTTGGGCCGCGCGGATATCACTCCCTTTCCCGTCCGAGACTGCGCAGCATGAGTTTAAGCGCGGCTTCGGGATACTTTACGGACATGACTCCGAGTGATGCCATTATATAATCCCTGTCTTCGGCGGTCTCTATCGCGCCCGGGCGCGGATACAACATGGAATTGGAGACGTTTATATCTTTAAGCCTTGCGAATACCGTTTCTCTGCCCGGAAGCCGCGTAAGCGCCCCGCCCGTGCCTATGAGGAGTTTGATCTTCGTTAAATCCTTTCCCTTCGCTAAAATCTGTCTCCCCGAAGGCCCATATACATATCTGAGTTTCCCCGCGTGCCTGATCAACGCGGTCGACGCCGCGAACCACGTAAGGGCTTTTACTAAAGCAATCTGCTCCGCGCTTTCGGGGATCGGTTTGAGTTCCGCTAGCGCGGCGGCCGAGTCCGTCCCCGCTTCCCGTTCCAATTGAGGAAGCCCCGCGAGCTCCGCTAAATTGCGCGCGTTTATATAGACGCCCAAGTCACCCTCTACGGTACGTTTCGCGAACGGCTCCGGAGAGGTCATAATGCTTGAGATCTCGTCCGAACCGGCGGTCACGGAATGAACGTCAGTCGTGGCGCCGCCCACGTCGATTACGATCAAATCACCTAACGCGCCGTAGAGCAGGCGAGCGCATTGCATAACCGCTCCGGGAGTAGGCATTATGGAGGAATTCACCATGCCGCGTACATGCTTCATCCCCGGAGCCTTGGTTATATGCTCCTCGAACACCGCGTGTATCACTTTGCGGGTAGGCTCGACGTTCAGATCATCCAGTTTCGGATATACGTTCTCCGTTACACGGCAGGGAAACCCCGCGCCATCAAATATGGAACGGATCTCGTCCCTGTTCTGGATGTTACCCGCGTATATGATCGGCGGTTTTTCGTTCAGCTCGGTCAGCAGCCGCGCGTTTTTCAGGGCTGTTTCCCTCTCGCCGTAGTCCGTGCCGCCGGCGAGCAGGATCAGATTCGGGCGGATCCTGTTTATCGCCGACAGATCCGATTCGGTCAGAACCCCGGCGGTCGTCAGATGGAGATTCGCCCCCGCGCCCAGCGCCGCTTCCTTGGCGGCTTTCACCGTCATATCGTAAACCAGGCCGTGAACGGTCATGCGCAGGCCGCCGGCGGCGCTTGAAGCGGCAAAGGTTTCGTCCGCCGTAATCTCTTTCTCCCCGAGAGACTTGGCCAACGCGTCCGCCGCCATACGAAGGCCCGCGGAAACCCCTTCGCCCTCTACAGTCGTAGGCGCTTGGCCCTGCCCCAGAAAGCGCGGGAATTCGGTTCCCAGGCCGTCGAACGCATTCAGGACCGTGGTCGTGGAGCCAATCTCCGCCGCCAGTACGTCAACCCTCATTCACGTATCCGCTCCGCTTTATCCCGCCTGGCTTTGACCAAAAACGTGGCGACCTGCGCGCCTTTGCTGCCTCTGGAGAATCCTGCGTCCGCGCCGTGGCGTACCGCGATCTCCGGAGTGACCTGAGTTCCCCCCGCTATGAAGATCAGCCTGTCTCTGACTCCCTTTTCGCGGGCTATGCGATCAATCCCGGCGATGTTTTTATAGTGAATGTCGTCGTGGCTTATAATAGTGGAGGCGAGGATTGCGCCGGCGTCCATTTCCACAGCCGCGTCCACCAGTTTTTCTATGGGTACGGAAGTGCCCAGATAATGAACCTTGATCCCGTACTTCTCGATTCCGCCGTGTTTAATGTCGATTATCTCCCTAAGCCCGACCGAATGCTCATCCTCCCCGACGGTGCCGCATACGACCGTGAAGGGTTTCTTCTCTATATCGGCGCGGATCTCGGCGTCGCTCATTATTTCCGGCTCCGGCGGTAATACGAGCGACGAGGGATCTATGTCGAAGGGGAAGACGCCTTTTATCTCGACCCTAGTTCCTTCCGCCTCTTGCATGATTTCGCGGCTTATAACCTCGACGTCCACAAGGTTCATGCGTTTTCCCGCCTCAATGGCGGCGGCCTCGGCCAAGCGCCTTTCGACCGGGAAGAACATGGTGATCTGCACAACGCCGTCAGCCAGCCATTCCATTTCCGGCTTTAACATCTCGGCGTTCCTGTATCTCTTATTTTCCTCCATGCGTACGCGCACATTGTCGATTTCGTCCAATTCGTCTATATACGCGATCTTGGAGGGATCCTCGAAGGTGCATCCTCCTATTAAGGACGACGGATCCGAATCCGCGCTAAGACCGTACTGAGCCGTGTTGTTATAGCCATAGTGGGCGGCGACAGGGGCCATATAGTCGGCTTCACGCTTTATCACCGTGCCCGCCGCCACTCCCCCGCCGATCCCGCGTGAAATGCCGTCCCCGCCGCGCTCCGGGTAATATCCCGAATCCACGAAGAAACCCGCCTTCACCGCTTGGAAATATCCGCCGATCTCCAATATCTCCTCCATAAAGAGTACGGCACGCTCCTGAATCTCCCGGGTCCTTTCCCTAAGCGGCCCATCCTGCTTCAGCTCCACCATCTCCATTAGGCCGTCCATGCCCACGAGGGCTTGCTTGGCGGTGTCGCACGCCTCGACGTTGTAAATATGCCAGGGCACGTTCCGTCCCTCGTCCGGCGTTATCGTGGACTGTATGTCCGCTGAGGTAAGCTTCGATATAAGGAGATTCAGCACATGTGACACAGTGGCGTCTCTGGTGGACGATTCGACATATTTCGTGTTCATCTGCGCTCTCATGCGGTATTCGGGAAAAAATTCTCTGAGAGCCGCGGCGTAGGGCAGATCTATGTATACGCAGGGTCCAGGAGGCGCTGTCGGCGGTACTGTGGACAGGCAGATATTCTCCGGAGGGATTCCCGCCTTTCTGGAGAAGATCGCGTTGATGGCGTGCTGAACCATCAGTTCGGGAGTCACCTTCCAAGCTTCCCTGGCGGTCGCGTTGGCGTTGTGCGCGCCGTCTATCTGAGCCAGCCCGCCGTATGCCAGAACCCTCTTGGATTCGCAGGCGTCCACGAACGAACGAATCATGTTGATATTCCGGTAAATAACATTGTACTGCGGATCCTGATGGCAGCCGTTCACTCCCTCATCCACAAACATGACGGCGACTTCGGGACCAGCCACGCCGGAAACGTATGAATGATAGTTTATGGGCCTGCCGACCTCATCCTCTATAATGTCCAGCGCCTTGCGCTGGGCGCGGATCTGTTTGCGGGTAATAGGGACTCCCCCGGTACCCTGCGGGGTTCCCTCGATAAGCCCATCGAAA
>JAISZF010000267.1 GCA_031269415.1 Clostridiales bacterium | reverse complement strand
TACCTGAGCGGGCGGCAGGTGGAGAAAGATGAAATCTTGTAAAAAAGCTATCATAACGCTCACGTTTGCTTTTATTTTGCCCGGATGCGGAGGAGGCGCCGACCCGCCGACCGCGTCGGAATCGCCGGACGAGCTGCGGCAGGCTGTGGCGATTAAGCAAAAACCCGACGAATACAGCCTGTATTACGAGCAGGAATGTCCGCTCGGCTTATACGAGCCTGAAACAGGCTGCTATCTGGGCGCTTATGTGCTGTCCAACAGGGATATTAATTTTGACATAAAACGGTTCGAGGACATGTCCGGAAAAGTTCACGCTATTTCCGTTTATTATCTGAGAGCGGGCGTTCCCTTTCCGGAACAATGGGTTATAAGCTGTGTGGCGGAAAATAAAACCCCATATATAGTGATTATGCCGCCGAACGAGTACGCTCCGTATGATCGCGGCATGATAGATTCGATGGCGGCGGAATTCGGCGAATACTATGTGCCGATGTTTGTGGAGTTCTATCCGGTAAGCGGGCTGACGGCGAAAACAAATGATTATGTGGAGTTCTTCCGGTACGCGCGGCGGAAATTCAAGGAAAAAGCCTCAAACGCGGCGTTCGTGTGGGCTGTGGACGCGAAAGACGCCGCGGATTCCGACGGGTATTATCCGGGCGACGACTATGTGGATTGGGTGGGGCTGCATTCCGCAGAACCCCTGCTGAATGACGGATACGGCGCGGACATGTTTAAAGCGCTGGATTATCTCTATTATACTTATCAAAAGGTGAAACCCATCGCGGTTTCCGCGTTCGCTGTAAGCCACTATACCAACGCGGACTTTATCTATAAGAATGAAACCGCGTCGGAGGAGATCATCCGGGTTTACAGCGGAATAATCAATAATTACCCAAGGGTAAAAATGATTAACTATATGGACTATGACGAATCCATATCCGATTCCAAAAAGAAAGCGGACTGTTATACGGTTACGGAAAACGATGTCGTGATGACCGCGTATAAAAACGCCGTTTCCGGCGGCGGGTTTTTAAGCTCCATAGTATCCGGCGGCGAAGGGCGGGAAGTTACCCAGATGATACGATCGCCGTTCTCCGTGCTTAGGATAGGCGAGTACTGGTACGCGTCCGAATACAGCTTCGAATACGATCTCAACACGGCGGGCGCGCTTGGAGAACGGCTGATTAGCGGGCGCAAGTATTACAATATAAATATGTTTGTGAAAAACGCGAAAAAGGATTTGACCGCCGACGACGAGGCCCGTAAACTCATTATGACCTCCCAAGCGGATAAAAAATAAAAGACCGCGGCTAACAGCGGCGCGGCCTTTTATTTAAGGGTTGTTATTTGCTGCTCTTATTTTTAGATTCCACATTAATCTCGTCAGCGAATTCTGTTCTGTCAGACTTCTTGGTGGTATCTTGAGAGTTTTTGCCCTTCTGTTTGTTGTCGTCCATACCGATAATGACCTCCCTTCACGTCCGAGTTAACGGATAAGTACTGTTAGGATCCTCGCGGTTGAAGTAAAACGCGCAATCCCTACGCTAAATATTATGGGGAGGTTTCGCAAAAATTATACATGCCGCCGCAAAACAGTTATCGACGGGCGGCTATCACGCGATCAGCCATCTCAAGAATGCCTTTGCGCAGCCCTTCGGCCAGCAGGTTCACGTAATCGTAGTCCAACAGTAATTGTAATTCATCGGGGTTGGTTAAATATCCCACCTCAATGAGAGCGGTAGGGACGGTCGTATGGTTCAGGAGGTAAAGTTCCTCGTCATAGACTATACCCCTATCGCGCGCGCCGGTCGCCTCAACTGTGGTCCGCTGTATAACCTCGGCGAGTTCCTTGCTGGTGAACGGCTTATCTATGCCTTCATGCGTTTGATAGTATGTAGACACGCCTCGCGCAATACTGGCTTCATTCGTATTACAGTGAATTGAGATGAAAAAGTCCGCGGTCTCATTGGCTATTTCGACCCGGCGCGGTCTGGATACAGTCGTTTCGCTGTAGCGCGTCATTGTTACCCGTACCCTGCCCGTATCCTTCTTCAGTAATTCATAAAGCCTTGAGGCGATAGTCATATTCAGGACTTTCTCATTGATTGCCGGAGATTCCACTTCCGCGCCGTTGTCCTCTCCGCCGTGGCCTGGGTCTATTAGTACATTAGCGTATGTAACCGGCGTCGGTGTTTGGGTGGGCGTCTGGGTATTGGTCTGAGTCAGCGGGGGAATAGCGGCGGGAGTAAAAACCGCGGCTTGCTCGTTGAGCGCCGCCGTTGAGGCCCGCTCGGAGACAGTGCCGTACATGTAAATCAATACAGCCAAGCCCAATATACTTATTCCTAACATTATTTTGACAAATTTTCGTCTTATGTAATTGATGGATTTCAACTCCTTAACAGCGGTTATGATTATGGTGGGGGGCCGTATGGCAAAAGCCAGAATGATCTATGTATGCCGGGACTGCGGGTACGAAACCGGCCAGTGGCTGGGACGGTGCCCGCTGTGCGGCAGTTTCAGCACGCTGGAACAGACGGAAGCCGCGCCGGCGGCGGTTGCGAAGAAAACGCCTGTTAATGTAAAAAGCGCGATGACACTCGCGGACGTGCCTCCGATGACGGAGAGCCGTACGCCAACGGGCTTATCGGAATTAGATAACGTGCTTAGCGGCGGTATCGTCGAAGGTTCGCTGATACTGCTGGGCGGGGATCCGGGTATCGGAAAATCTACCCTGCTCCTGCAAATCTGCCAGCATTTGGGTGATTGCGGTAAACGCGTATTATATGTATCGGGCGAGGAAAGCGCCCGGCAGATTAAACTAAGGGCCGACCGACTGGAAGTAAGCACAAAAAACCTTTATATCGCAGCGGAAACAGACATGCCTGAAATCGAGAGCGTAATCGACGGCCTGAAACCGGATTTGGTTATAATTGATTCCATCCAAACCATTACCAGCGAAGACACGCAATCAGTTCCGGGCAGCGTGTCTCAGGTTCGCTCGTGTACATCCGCGCTGATGAGGATCGCGAAAGGATCGGGCACAGCGATTTTTATAGTGGGCCATGTGACTAAAGAAGGAGCTATCGCCGGTCCGAGGGTGTTGGAGCACATGGTGGACACCGTACTCTATTTCGAGGGCGAACGGCGGGAAGCGTACCGTATAATACGGGCCGTGAAAAACCGGTTCGGTTCGACCAACGAAATAGGCGTGTTTGAAATGCGTGCCAAGGGACTCGTCCCTATTTCAAACCCATCGGAATATATGCTGGCCGGGCGGCCTCTCAATGTGCCGGGCTCCGTGGTGACATGCAGCATGGAAGGCAGCCGCCCGATATTAACCGAGGTTCAGGCGCTGGTCTGCGCCACAAGTTTCAACATGCCGAGGCGCACCGCCACCGGCTTGGACTTCAACCGGTCCGTAATGCTGCTGGCTGTGCTGGAAAAACGCGGCGGACTGAAGCTGTCGGCGTACGACTGCTATCTTAACATCGCGGGCGGCGTAAGGATTGCGGAACCCTCGCTTGACGCCGCGGTTATTGCCGCCGCCGCGTCCGGCTTTACCAATAAGGCTTGTGATCCGTATACAATGGTGTTCGGTGAGGTTGGGTTGACCGGTGAGATGCGAGCTGTAAACATGACGGACAAGAGGATAGCGGAGGCGCGTAAATTGGGGTTTAAGCAGTGCGTAATTCCGACGGCGAACCTGAAAGGGTTGAATAAACCTGAAAATTGCCGCGTTTTAGGCGCGGCAAACATAAATGAACTGCTTCTCTCAATCCATGTCCATGTGTAATCCTAGTGCCTCTAAATTAAAAAAATAAAAAGCCTTGACAGTGCTTGATCATATTGATAAAATAATATACTGCATTGTAAATGGGTATATATAACTTCTTTTATATATTATAGCATAACTTGTTACAGAAATCAACATTTATTTTTTATATATTTATTATTTATTTATTATATATATATTTATATATATATATATTATGCGCTGTTCACCGTTGCTTTATGACTTTCATTAGGAGTGATTGTACTTTGGAAAAAAACAGGATTAAGCCGGTACTGATGGGAAATGAAACACGCGTGAGCTATTCGCGTATTAATGAAGTACTTGAAATGCCGGATTTGATTGAGGTGCAGAAAGACAGTTATCACTGGTTTTTGGATGAAGGTCTGAAAGAGGTGTTTCAAGATGTTTCTCCCATTACGGATTACAGCGGCAACCTGGTTTTAGAGTTCATTGACTTCAGTTTAGACAGCAAACCCAAGTACAGTATTGACGAATGCAAGGAGCGCGACGCCACATATGAGGCGCCGATGCATGTAAAATGCCGGCTTCGCAACAAAGAGGTTGTGGAAATAAAAGAGCAGGATATCTTCATGGGCAATTTTCCGCTTATGACTGATAACGGCACGTTCATCATCAACGGCGCCGAACGCGTTATCGTCAGCCAATTGATGCGTTCCCCCGGTATTTATTATACCATTGATTTTGACAAAGTCGGCAAACAGCTTATCTCGTCGCAGGTAATACCGAACCGCGGCGCGTGGCTGGAATATGAGACTGATTCCAACGACGTGTTTTACGTGCGGGTGGACAGAACCCGGAAGGTGCCGGTAACGGTGCTGATCCGTTCCCTTGGCGTAGGCACGGACGCCGAGATCCTCGAACTCTTTGGGGAAGAGCCGAAGATACTGGCGACAATTGAAAAGGACATAGCTAAATCGGTTAATGAAGGCCTTGTCGAGATATACAAGCGTATCCGCCCCGGCGAGCCGCCGACTATCGAAAGCTCGGAATCCCTGCTGAAAAGCATGTTTTTTGACCCAAAGCGATATGATTTGGCGCGTGTCGGACGATATAAATACAACAAAAAGCTGGCTTTCAGGAATATCATTCGGGGTTTCGTACTGGCCGAGGATGTAAGCGACCCTCTTTCCGGCGAATTAATCGCTGAAGCCGGTACGGAAGTAGGTGTGGATTTAGCGGACGCCATTCAGGATTCCGGCGCTCCGGCCGTATACATCAAGGTTGAGGACAGGAAGGTTAAGGTATTAAGCAACCTGACCGTCAATATTGATGTTTACCTTGAGAAATACGGCCTTAACGCCAAACAGTTCGGCGTTAAGGAAAAAGTGTATTACCCCGTGCTGCGCGAATTGCTCGACAACAGCGCGAACGCTGACGAGCTTTCATTAAATATAAAGAATAACATTTCCCGGCTCGTACCCAAGAGCGTTACCACCGAAGACATCATGGCGTCCATAAACTACATCTGCCATCTGGACTACGGCATCGGAAGCAAAGACGACATCGACCATCTGGGCAACCGGCGCATTAGGGCGGTGGGCGAGCTGCTGCAGAATCAGTTTAGGATCGGGCTGGCCCGCATGGAGCGCGTGGTGCGCGAGCGTATGACGGTTCAGGATATGGACATTGTAACCCCGCAGGCGTTAATCAATATCCGCCCGGTAACCGCGGCGATAAAAGAGTTCTTCGGCAGTTCCCAGTTATCTCAGTTCATGGGGCAGACTAACCCCCTCGATGAGCTGTCGCATAAGCGCAGGCTTTCCGCGCTGGGCCCCGGCGGGCTTTCGCGCGACAGGGCCGGGTTTGAGGTGCGCGACGTTCACAGCTCCCACTACGGGCGCATGTGCCCGATCGAAACTCCAGAAGGCCCCAATATCGGCCTTATAAACGCCCTGTCTACCTTCGCCCGTATTAACGAATATGGTTTCATAGAGGCGCCATACCGGGTGGTAGAACACTCCGGTTCGGAATCACGCGTTACGAACGAGTTTATATATTTTACCGCGGACGAGGAAGAAAGCTACACAGCAGCCCAAGCCAACGAGCCGCTCGACGCCGAGGGGCGCTTCATTCACAGAAAGGTCTCCGGCAGGTTCCGTGAGGACATACTGGAAGTGGATCGCGGCAAGATCGACCTCATGGACGTCTCGCCGAAACAGATAGTATCTGTCGCCACGGCGCTGATCCCGTTCCTGGAGAACGACGACGTGACGCGCGCGCTGATGGGCTCCAACATGCAGCGGCAGGCCGTGCCGCTCTTAACCACCCAATCGCCGGTAGTCGGCACCGGCATGGAATATAAAACCGGAAAGGATTCCGGCGTCGTATGTATCGCCAGAAACAGCGGAGTGGTCGAAAGCGTGTCGGCCAATCAAATATCCGTGCTTACCAGTTCCGGCGGGTCTGATTCCTACCGGCTTACAAAATTCATGCGATCCAACCAGGGCACATGCGTCAACCAGCGCCCGATTGTGAGCAAGGGCCAGGAGATTAAAAAGGGCGAGATCATCGCGGACGGTCCGTCAACCGATAAAGGCGAGCTGGCCTTGGGCAAGAACCCGCTGATCGGTTTTATGACATGGGAAGGCTACAACTACGAGGACGCGATTCTGTTAAGTGAGAAATTAGTTGAGGAGGACGTGTACACCTCCGTTCACATTGAGGAGTTCGAGGCCGAGGCCCGCGACACGAAGCTGGGGCCGGAGGAAATAACCCGCGACATCCCCAACATCGGAGACGACGCGCTGAAGGATCTGGACGACGACGGCATTATACGTATCGGCGCGGAGGTTCAGCCTAACGATATACTGGTCGGCAAGGTCACGCCCAAGGGGGAAACCGAGCTGACAGCGGAAGAACGCCTGCTGCGCGCCATATTCGGCGAGAAAGCGCGGGAGGTGCGCGATACTTCCCTGCGCGTGCCCCACGGCGAAAGCGGCATCATAGTGGACGTTAAGATATTCACCCGCGAGAACAAAGACGAACTGCCTCCGGGCGTAAATAAACAGGTGCGTGTGTATATCGCCCAGAAACGGAAGATCTCCGTAGGCGACAAGATGGCCGGCCGGCACGGCAACAAGGGCGTTATCTCAAAGGTGCTGCCCGTGGAGGATATGCCGTTCCTGCCCAACGGCCGCCCGCTGGATATCGTGCTTAATCCGCTGGGGGTTCCGTCACGCATGAACATCGGGCAGGTGCTGGAGGTCCATCTGGGTTTGGCGGCGAAAGCGCTGGGCTGGAAGGTCGCGACGCCCGTGTTTGACGGCGCCAACGAGGTAGACATCATGGATACCCTGGAACTGGCGAACGATTACGTGAACATGAAATCCCGCGAATTTGCCGAGAAGTGGCAGGATGTGCTGGACGAGGATATATTCAGGCAATTGGATGAGAATTGGGAGCATCGGAGCGAGTGGAAAGGCGTGCCCATCAGCCGTGACGGCAAGATCCGCCTTCGCGACGGCCGCACGGGCGAGTATTTTGACAATCCCGTTACGGTTGGATATATGCATTACCTGAAACTGCATCATCTAGTGGACGACAAGATACACGCGCGCAGCACAGGCCCGTATTCGCTGGTTACGCAGCAGCCCTTGGGAGGCAAAGCCCAGTTCGGCGGGCAGCGCTTCGGCGAGATGGAGGTATGGGCGCTGGAGGCTTACGGCGCGTCTTACACACTGCAGGAGATATTGACCGTGAAGTCCGACGACATCGTTGGCCGCGTCAAGACGTATGAGGCGATTGTGAAGGGCGAGAACATCCCCGAACCCGGCGTGCCCGAATCGTTCAAGGTTCTGCTGAAAGAACTGCAGGCCTTAACACTGGATGTGCGCGTTCTGCTGGCCGATTCCACAGAGGTCGAGATCAAGGAGTCCGTGGACGACGTGGATGAACTGTCCGTGAACATCGAGGGCGCGGAACCCGACGACGATTTGGATAAAGGTTATATCCGCAAGGGCGCGGGCAAAGCGCGGGTTTCCGCGAAACGCCCGAGAGCGGCTTATGACGAGGCGGATTTACCGGACTCTGAAGACGATTACGCCGAGGTCGACACCTTTGATCAGGAAGCCGACGCGGATTTGGATAAGGACGAGGAAATACCGGACATTCCGGACGTGGATCTGGAGGATGTCGAACTCACCGACGACTTCACCGTCGTTGATGATTTCGACGCGGAAGAACTACTGGTGGAACCGGATTTCTTCGCGGATCCGGACGAAGCGCCGGCTTTGCCGCGCGATATAAGCAGGTATAAAAATTTGGACGACTGAAAAGACGCGAAAGGGATGACGACATGACTCCACAAAGCAGTGACCAGGCTATTGCGTTTGACTCCATCAAGATTGGCCTGGCGTCTCCGGAGAAAATCCGCGAATGGTCCCGCGGCGAGGTGAAGAAGCCCGAAACAATAAACTACAGGACATTGAAGCCCGAACGCGACGGCTTGTTCTGTGAGCGTATCTTCGGCCCTCAGAAAGACTGGGAATGTCATTGCGGCAAGTATAAACGCATACGCTACAAGGGAGTGGTGTGCGACCGATGCGGGGTGGAAGTCACCAAGTCGAAGGTAAGGCGCGAACGCATGGGGCATATCGAACTGGCCGCGCCGGTTTCCCATATCTGGTACTTCCGAGGTATACCCAGCCGCATGGGTATTATCCTGGGCATGTCGCCGCGATCGCTGGAAAAGATATTGTACTTCGCCTCTTATGTCGTGCTGGATCCGGGCGGAAGCGCTACGGGCATGCAGCAGAAGCAGCTTCTGACGGAGAAGGAATACCGCGATAATTTAGATAAATTCGGGAATATATTCCGCGTCGGCATGGGCGCCGAGGCCATAAAGGAACTGCTTCAGGCCATAGACGTCGAGCGGGAGTCTGTCGAGCTGAAAACCGCGCTGAAGGACGCCACCGGCCAAAAGCGCGCGCGATATATCAAAAAGCTGGAGGTTATCGAATCGTTCCGTCTGTCAGGCAATAAACCGGAATGGATGATTTTGGACGCCATTCCGGTTATCCCGCCGGATCTGCGCCCTATGGTGCAATTAGACGGCGGGCGTTTCGCCACCTCCGACCTGAACGACCTGTACCGCCGCGTAATCAACCGCAACAACCGTTTAAAACGCCTTCTAGACTTGGGAGCGCCAGATATAATCGTCCGCAACGAGAAGCGCATGCTGCAGGAGGCTGTGGACGCGCTCATCGATAACGGACGCCGCGGACGCCCTGTGACGGGGCCGGGCAACCGCGCGCTGAAATCGCTCTCCGATTTGCTGAAAGGGAAACAGGGCCGCTTCCGCCAGAACCTGCTGGGCAAACGCGTGGACTATTCGGGCCGCTCCGTAATAGTGGTGGGCCCCAGTCTCAAGATCTATCAGTGCGGCCTGCCGCGGGAAATGGCTATTGAGCTCTTTAAACCGTTCGTGATGAAAAAACTGGTGCAGTCCAACCTGGCCCACAACATCAAATCCGCCAAGCGTATGGTGGAACGGCTTCAGCCCGAGGTATGGGACGCCTTGGAAGACGTGATAAAGGAACACCCAGTTATGCTGAACCGCGCGCCGACGCTGCATCGCCTGGGCATTCAGGCGTTCGAGCCGGTGCTGGTGGAAGGCAGGGCGCTTAAACTTCATCCGCTGGTGTGTACCGCGTACAACGCCGACTTCGACGGGGATCAGATGGCCGTGCACGTGCCTCTCTCCGTCGAGGCTCAGGCTGAGTGCCGTTTCCTGCTGTTGTCGCCTAATAACTTGTTGAAACCGTCCGACGGCGCTCCCGTCACCGTGCCCACGCAGGATATGGTGCTGGGTATTTATTATCTGACCCTGGATAAGGATAACGAGCCGGGTGAGGGCAAGGTGTTCATGGACGAACGGGAAGCCGTGCTGGCGTATGATAACAACGTGGTGAGTCTGCACGCCAAGATACGCGTCCGCCGTACCATGACCATCGACGGCGCCGAGCACAGCCGGCTGGTTAACACTACCGTGGGCCGCGTTATCTTGAACGAGGTCATCCCGCAGGATATCGGCTTCGTGGATCGGACCGTGTTTGAGAATAAGTTCCTGTACGAGATAAATTTCCTCACGGACCGCAAGGCGCTGGGCCGAATAATCAACCGCTGCATAAACAAATACGGCTCCACGGATACCTCCGTCGTGCTGGATAATATAAAGAGTTTGGGGTTCCAGTACTCAACCAGGGGCGCGCTGACCGTCTCTGTGTCTGACATGGAAATACCGGAGGCTAAAGAAGGGCTGATCGATAAGGCCGAGAACACCGTCGATCAAATTACACGCATGTTCCGCCGCGGCATGATGACGGACGAGGAGCGCCATAATAAAGTCATTAACGCTTGGAACGAAACCAACGACAGGATAGCCGACGCCCTGCTCGCCGGGCTGGGGCGTTATAACAATATCTTCATGATGGCCAACTCCGGCGCGCGCGGCTCCAACAACCAGATACGTCAGCTCGCCGGTATGCGCGGACTCATGGCGAGCCCTTCCGGCGGTATACTGGAGCTGCCGA
>JAISZF010000232.1 GCA_031269415.1 Clostridiales bacterium | reverse complement strand
CAAGTGATTTCTAAGCGCCTTTTACACAAAGTACCACATTCTTCTTGTAAAATGCCGCGCCGTACCTTACAAATGACTGAAAACCCTCGGCTCGGTACTCTGACTCATAGTCTTGTCTTTCAATCTGTTCCAGAGCCGCTTGGGCTTCTTTCTCCATATCCATGGCTTTTTCGCAGATCTTTATCTCAATGATCACCACGGTTCCCCATATGTTGAGCGGCGTCAGAACTATGTCCGGCCGCCCAAGCCCCGATTCGCGGTTCGAGCGCGCGATGTGCGTTTCCATTCCCGAGAATAATCCCGTTAAAATTCCATGGTAGTAATTCTCCGCGTAATCGTAATAGCTGATGGTTTTACCGAGTATATCCCGCAGGAATTCCTCCGCGATTTGCGCGCCGCCGTCCACAACCGCCTTGTAAAAGCCGGATAAATCCCTTTGCCGTACGCTATCGTTAAACCATTCACGGATTTTGTTTTCGTAAATACTTATAACCTCTTCATTTGGTATCGCAAGCTCCGCCATTATATTCCGGCCATCCTGCCATACCGACAAGGCCGTCAGGTATCCGGTGAACAGCATGAAATTCCACAGGTTATCGCCCGGGCGTGTTAAATCAGCGTAAGTTATGTCTTCCCGTATGGGTTTTATAAGCGTCCCCCCGGCAAGGAGCGCCTCCAGTTCACCGCGCCCTCGCGCCCCTGATTTTTCCACCAGGATCCTCACAATATCGTTGGAACTGGTGTTTGCCCAATACGGCCTTAATGGGGCGGCTTCGTCCTCTATAATTTCCCGAACGCTGTTGACGGCGCTCCAAGGGTTGTATACTCTTTGGCTGCCGATCATGTAGCCGTTGTACCATCGGCGCAGATCCTCCTTCCGGGATTCCCTTTGATAATAACGGAGTATCCCGTCAAATTCTTCTTGTGTGAACCCGTAGTATTCACCAAAACGTTTGTCCAATACGGACATAATCAGGAGATTGTTCATCCCGGTGAAAATACTTTCGCGGCTGACCCGCAGACAGCCGGTTAACACGGCAAACTCCAAGGATGGGTTCGTTTTCAGAGCGGACTCAAACATTGAACGGATGAAGCCGGCCATTTCGTCATAATAGCCCTTGAAGTACGCGCTCTCCAGCGGTACGTCATATTCGTCGATAAGGATAACCACCCGTTTGCCGTAAACTTCGTACAAGAGCCCACTTAAAAACAACAGCGATGTGGCATATTCCTCAAGTTCGCCTTTCAGGCTCACAACGCGGTTCCAGCGGTCCTGGTCGGATTTATCGGTGAGCTTACCGTAAATAGCATTATGACGCTTAAACTCAGAAGCGACGGTTTCTTTCAAAACGGACAAGGCGCCTTGGAAAGTATTCTGTTTGGCCGACTTAAGCGTCAGCGAAATAACTGGATACGCGGTCATGCTTTCGCGGTAGGAGTCCGGTTCGCCCATTATTTTCATTCCGTCGAACAACTCGCGATTCGCGGCGTTCTGTTCCGCGCTGCCGGTATCTTCGTAGAAATATTTCAGCATACTCAATGTCAGTGTTTTCCCAAACCGCCGGGGGCGAAGAAAGAGATGCGCCTTTCCGCCCGAATCACGCAGTTTGCGGATAAGCATGGTCTTATCCACGTAATAATGATTTCCGTCAATAATATCTTTGTAGTCCTCTAAACCAATCGGTAATATTTTTGTTCGCACGCGCAATCACCTCTAAACCTATTGTGCACTCCGGATCTAAGCGGCGCAATAAGATTATATCCGTTTTATCAGCAAGGTTCTCCTATTCAATTCACAGCGTTTCCCCGGCCTTCCGTCCGCCCGCGATCGCCTTAGCCGCCGCGTACGCGGATTCCAGTTTATAATCCTGGTTCCACCGGTTTACACTTATGTAGTCAAAAATAACCGCGCCTGTATGCCGGCAGAAGCGATCCATCTGCTCCAGGCAGGAGAGCGCGCCGTTGCCGGAACCTCCCGGCGACGCGATCAAGAGTACCGGTTTGCCTGCCAGCGCGCCGCTGCCCCTCATCGCGTTTTCACAGCGGCGCAGCCTATCGAGGAAACACTTCAGCCCCTCCGCCATTTCCCCCCAATAGACAGGCGTAATGAGACAGATTTTATCGGCCTTACGTACAAGCTCAACCGCTTCATTATAGCCGTCGTCTCCGAACGCGCATTTGCGCTCCATAAGGCAAGTACCCCAACCTGTACCGCATACATGGCACCGTTCCAAGCCCTCTACCGTAAGTGTACGGACTTCCTCTCCGGCGTCAGCCGCGCCGCGTTTAGCCGCCTCTGTAACCGAATGGCAGAGGCCGTCTGTCTTTGGATTACCGGTAATAATAAGAAACACTATACATCTTCCCCTTCTTAATAATAAATGCGCACATGCTCGAACGAATACCGCGCCCCGCGGAATATCTAGCAAATATTAACGCAACGCGGTATAATATATTATATCATGAAGATAGAAATTTTTGGGGAATTTATATCCTGACGCTGCTCATACTCATTTACATAGCGTTTATCAGTTTGGGTCTGCCGGATTCCCTGCTCGGGTCCGCCTGGCCGGCCATGCATAAAGATATCGCCGCCCCGCTGATCTTCTCGCTGCCTCTTTGGAAAAGGACTGAAATCGCTTCAATTGTGTATTTGAGCGGTATGATTCCGCTTGTTCTTCCGCTGCCGCCGCTGATCGGCTTGCTGTCTGTTTGGACCGGGCTGTCAATTTTGCCTTATGTTCTGCTGACTTTGGGCATTGGGGCCTTTCTGCTCAGCGAGAAATCGGATATTGAAAAGAGGAAACGCCATGGAATTTGAAATAACAGGGAAAGAACGCCTATGGGAAACATTTCGTTCTTTAACCGCGATAGACAGCCCATCTTTAGGTGAGCGGCGGTTATGCGACTGGTTAAAAGATCGGCTTCGCGAGTTAGGCGTCGACTGTTATGAGGACGGCGCGGGGGATATAATTGGTGGGAACTGCGGAAATCTCTATGGATTTCTGCCCGGAGGCGCCGGCGATCCGATCCTGTTGAGCGCGCATATGGACACCGTGGAGCCTTCAAGCGGGAAAAAGGCGATTCTGCGCGAGGACGGCGTTATAACATCCGCGGGCGATACGGTTCTTGGCGCTGACGACGCGGCGGGTATTGCCGTAATACTGGAAGCGATCCGGCGGATTAATGAATCAGGCGCGCCGCGCCGTCCGATCGAATTGCTGTTTCCCGTCGCGGAGGAAGTGTTTGGATTGGGTTCTGAAACGGCGGATTACAGCCGAATTAAAGCAAAGGAAGCCTATGTGCTGGATCTGAGCGGGCCCGTAGGTGAAGCGGCCAACGCCGCGCCAACGTTGATGGCGTTTACGATTGATATTCACGGGAAAGCTGCCCACGCCGGCTTTGCGCCGCAAGACGGCATACACGCGATTGCCGCCGCCGCCAGGGCTGTCGCGCGGATTCCGATGGGTGAAATAAAACCGGGGTTATGCTGTAATATCGGAACTATCGCCGGGGGTAGGGCAAGGAATATTATTCCCGAAAACTGCCGTGTAACCGGAGAGATCAGGAGCCTGTCGCACAACGGGGCCTTGTTGCTGTGGGAGGAGGTTAAAGCTGTTTTTAAAGAGGAGGCTGCCGCGATTGGGGCCGTTGCCGCAATAAAGAAGGATGTCGCGCTTTCGGCGTATGAAACTCCATTGAACAGCCTTACTGTGCGCCGGTTCCGAAAAGCCTGCGCCGAAGAGGGCGTCGCCTGCGCCATTCATTCCACAATGGGCGGCAGCGACAATAATAATTTCGAGCTTCACGGAATAGAAGGACTTGTGATCGCCTGTTCCATGAACGATGTTCACAGCGTTAGAGAGTATTGCGATTTAAACGAATTGGAAAAATGCGCGCGGCTTGTTTCGCGGCTGATTACGGGGGTTGATCAAGATGAAGATTCCATTGCTGTACCAACGGACTGAGTACGACTGCGGGCCGACCAGCCTGCTGAACGCGATAAGCTTCCTGTTTGACCTTGAGGAGATACCGCCGGATATCCTCCGCTATGTGATGATGTATACGCTGGATCGCTATAACGAAAGGGGCGAGGCTTGCAAGAACGGCACGTCGCAAATGGCTATGCTGTTCCTGAGCAACTGGCTTAATCAGTACGCGAAGGCTAAAAGGCTGGGACTGATATGCGAGTATCTCAGCGGAGAGCAAGTCAAGGTGACTGAAAACAGCAAGATCGTGGACACGCTCAGGCAGGGGGGAACCGCTGTGGTGAGGCTTTTCGATGAATGCTGGCATTATGTAACGCTGACCGGTATTATGTCCAATACTGTAAATATGTTTGATCCGTATTACTTTGAGGAACCCTATGAGGAAGCCGGTATAGAAACGATTGAGGATAAACCGTTTTCGATGAACAGGAACGTGACGTTTGAGGTGCTTAATCAGACGGGGAAACAGACCTATTCGCTCGGGCCGGTAAAGAGCCGCGAGGCGGTGCTGTTGTATAACGCGGCGACATATGAAACATCAGAAGATACGATAGAATACTACTTATGAGAGGTGTGCCATGAACGTTGACGAAAAATTAGCCCGGCTGAGGGAGCTAATGAAACGGGAATCTATCAGCTCGTATATAATTACGAAGAGCGATCCGCATCAGAGCGAATATACGCCGGATTACTGGAACCAGGTTGAATATATCTCTGGTTTCACCGGCTCGGCCGGGATTGTGGCTGTAACAATGGATCACGCGGGGCTTTGGACAGACGGGCGTTATTATATACAAGCCGAACGGGAATTGGCGGGTTCGGAATTTATCCTCCACAGAGATTCGGACACAGGCGTCCGAAACCTTGAGGAGTTCGTCGCGGACGAAACCGCGGAGGGCGGCGCGATAGGGTTCAACGGGAATGTGCTTTCCATGTCGCGGGCCGCGAAGATTGAGAAGCTTATAAAATTCAAGCGTATCTCGCTGAAAACGGACATGGATCTGATCGGTGAAATGTGGGACGATCGGCCCGCGCTTTCCAAAGCGCCTGTTTTTAACCATGAATTGAGGTTCTGCGGCGTTTCCAGAACGGATAAGTTATCCATGCTGCGCGAGACGATGAAGAAGAAGCTTGCCGACTTTAATGTAATCTCTTCGGCGGACGATATCGCTTGGCTGTTTAATCTGCGCGGCAATGATATGCCGTGCAAATCGTTCTTTGAGTCCTTCGCGGTTATTGACTATGAAAGCGCGGCTCTCTTTATCGATAAAGATAAAACCCGCGCTGTCAGGGAGGAACTGGAGCGGGACGGCGTTACCCTTCTGGATATCGGGGATATTTATAAATATCTGGAGGAATACAACCGCGGGCGCGACGGAAGCGTGGTATTGTTAAACCCGGACAAAACCGCTTACGCCTTGTCACGCATTTTGAATAATTGCGAAATATCTGAATGCGCGACGGATATCACCACTTCCATGAAAGCGATAAAAAACGGCGTGGAACTCGCCAACCTGGAAAAGGTGAATATCCGCGACGGCATAGCGATGGTACGTTTTATCATGTGGCTGAAAGAAAACGCGGGGAAGGGAATAGACGAGGCGGACGCCGCCGATAAAGTAACGGAATTCCGCGAGGTCGGCGAATATTTTGTGGAGCCCTCCTTCACAACCATAGCCGCTTATATGGCTAACGCGGCTATGATGCATTATTCTCCCGAAAGAGGCGCCTGCGCGGTGATAAAAGCGGAAGGCGCGCTGCTTGTGGACAGCGGCGGCAACTATTATGACGGTTCCACCGATATAACGCGGACCATTGTTTTAGGCCGAATATCTGATCAGTTCAAGCATGATTTCACTCTGACGCTGAAGTCGCATATCAGCATGGCCGAGGCGGTTTTTTCATACGGCGCGGCCGGCACCAGCCTGGACATGTTCGCGCGAATACCCATGTGGAAGGAATGTATGGACTATAAAAGCGGCACGGGTCATGGCCTTGGTTTTTTCCTGAATGTACACGAAGGGCCTCAGGCGCTGACTCCGCGTCCGAATACCTTCGTGTTTGAGGAGGGTATGATCATAACCAATGAACCCGGTGTGTATAGGGAAGGGGAGTATGGCATCCGTACAGAGAATACCATGAAGGCGGTCAAACATACGAAGAATGAGTTCGGACAGTTTATGAAATTCGAGGTTTTTTCTTACTGCCCGATTGATTTGGACGGCATAGACTCGGATATGCTGACATCCGGCGAGAAGGATTGGCTGAACAATTATCATAGTACGGTGTATGAGAAGCTTAGCCCGGATTTATCGCCGGAGGAACGCGTATGGCTCGCCGCGGCGACTCGGGCGATCGTTTCGTAAGCGTGTGAGAAAATACAAACGCGCGGATTAAGGCAAAAAGGTAAAAGTCGGATTAAGCCCAGTGAAATGCCGGAAGCGGCGTTTTTACCGGGCTTTAATTTTATTATCAATCCCACGTCCAGCAGGAACAGCTTAAAATAGTTCAGCATTTCGTATGTACGCGCCCGCTGTTGACCTTGCCGCTGTGCTTGGTGAAGTCGTTCTCGTAAAACGAAATGATTTCTTCCTGTATGGCGGTGATCTCTTCGGGGGCGGCGTTATTTACCCAGCTTTGAACGCATTCGGGCATCCCGCCGATAATCAGATATTTCCTGTAATGATCCGTCATCCTCTCGTGAAA
Source organism: Clostridiales bacterium (assembly GCA_031269415.1). Lineage (GTDB taxonomy): Bacteria > Bacillota > Clostridia > Lachnospirales > WQUN01 > JAISZF01. The sequence continues at coordinate 13,845 of JAISZF010000232.1, read as the reverse complement.
CGCCGAAACATAATCCTTCCCCGATTTGACTGAGCAAAAATACTGATACATCCCCGTATCAGCGGCGGCTAAATATTCCTCAAAGGTCAGCGGGTAACCAGCAGATAAGTTTCCCGCACATCTGGGATTTTAATCGCCTCACGAGGTATAAAACTCCCTTGTTCAACGCTGCCTTGATACATCCTTAACATTTCCATTGCCCTCTTTCCGTTTAGTTTTGCTTTATTGTAAAGAACTTATATTCTATTATATCATAACGTATCATCACTGTTAATATCTTTATTTTAACTGTCTTTATTTTAGCTTGCGATATAATTCTTCTTTGCGCTATAATGTTTTATTGTTTGAAATTCGCGGCGCGTACTGGTAATATAGTAACAAGCGGATCATAGTATAATTTGAGGAGGGATTTTATGGATTCCAGTATGATTTTAAACATTGCCGCGTTTGGGCTGTATCTGCTTGTTATTCTGTTAATCGGCGCGTACTTTTCGCGGCGGGCCAACACCAGCAGCGCGGATTACTTTATCGGAGGGCGCGGCCTAGGTCCATGGGTCGCCGCTATGAGCGCGGAGGCCAGCGATATGAGCGGCTGGCTGCTGATGGGGCTGCCCGGAGTGGCGTATTGGTGCGGGTTGTCTGACGCGGTCTGGACAGCCATCGGCCTCGCGATAGGTACATACCTCAACTGGCTGCTGGTTTCCAAACGCCTGCGCCGTTATTCGGAAAGAGCCGGCGACGCCATTACAATACCCGATTTTTTCAGTAACCGTTTCAAGGAAAAGACGCCGCTGCTCCTGCTTTTGTCGTCGCTTATTATCCTTATCTTTTTCTCCGTGTATGTCGGCAGCACCTTTGTAACCGGCGGCAAGCTGTTCAACAGCCTGTTCAACGCGGATTACCATCTGATGCTCTTAATCACCGTATTCTTTGTATTGGCCTATACGTTAATGGGCGGATTCTGGGCTGAGAGTTTTTCCGATCTCATCCAGGCGGTCATTATGATAATCGCGCTGCTGGCCGTACTGATATTTGGCGTGATTTCTGCGGGCGGGCTGGGCGCGATTTTCAATAATATCGGCCAAATCCCCGGTTTTGTGGATTTCTTCGGGATAGCGTCGCCCACGGTTGAAAACGGGGCGCAGACGGTTGTAAATAATACGCCGCAATTTGGCGCGGCGGGTTCTTACGGCTTATTGACCATACTTTCAACCATGTCATGGGGTTTGGGCTATTTCGGTATGCCTCAGGTGCTTCTGCGCTTTATAGCCATACGCGATATAAAAGAACTGGATCGTTCACGGCGTATCGCCGTAATCTGGTGTGTCATCTCATTATTCGCGGCGGTGCTGATTGGCCTTATGGGCAGGGCTATGTTCCCTGTTTCTCTGCTTACCTCCTCCGCCTCGGAGAACATATTTATATTGCTGTCTCAAACTCTATTCCATCCGCTCTTCGCGGGCCTTGTTATGGCTGGAATACTGGCGGCGGCAATGAGTTCCTCCGACTCTTATCTGCTTATCGCGGCGTCCGCGGTTTCAAAGAATATTTATCAGAATATTCTGAAGAAAGAAGCCAGCGACAAAGACGTTATGAGAGCCAGCCGCGTAACCCTGCTGGTAATCGCCCTTATCGGGTTTATTATCGCTTGGGATGAGAACAGCGTTATCTTTACCGTGGTCAGTTTCGCCTGGGCGGGTTTCGGAGCGGCGTTCGGCCCGCTTATGCTGTTTTCGCTGTTTTGGAAGCGCTGTACGCGCGCCGGCGCGGTGGCGGGAATTCTAGGCGGCGGCGGTATGGTTTTTATATGGAAGCTGCTGATTAAGCCTTTGGGCGGAGTGTTTGGTATCTACGAATTATTGCCGGCGTTTTTATTCGCTTGTATATGTATTGTAGTTGTGTCATTATTGACAGAAGAACCTTCAGCGGAGATTCAGCGGGAATTTGAGGCAATTTAAGGGAGGTACGCGCTGAGATGGCGCTAATAATCTGTAAGGACGTTTCCTTTGACTACGAAGGGCATATAGCCGTAAGCGGCCTGAATTTTGAGGTCAACAGCGGCGACTATCTATGCGTTGTCGGAGAAAACGGCTCCGGTAAAAGCACACTCATAAAAGGGATTCTGCGCCTGAAAACGCCCGCTCAGGGAAGCGTTGCGTTCGGCGGGGGACTCGATCTGAATGGAATCGGGTATCTGCCGCAGCAAACGGCGGCGCAGAAGGATTTCCCCGCCTCGGCGTATGAGGTCGTGCTTTCGGGGCGGCTCAGCGCGCTTGGCGGCAAGCCGTTTTATTCCCAGGCGGACAAATCGGAAGCGGAAAAAAATATGAAACGGCTGGATATCAGCCATCTTCGCAATCGGTGTTACCGGGAACTATCCGGCGGGCAGCAGCAGAGGGTCTTACTGGCGCGCGCGCTATGCGCCACTAAAAAAGCGCTTCTGATGGACGAACCGGTCGCGGGGCTGGATCCTGTGGTGACACAAGAATTGTATAAGCTCATCGAAACTATCAACAGTGAGACCGGGCTTACGGTTATCATGGTGTCGCATGACGTTCAAAGCGCGGTAAAATACGCCAGTCACATATTGCATTTGAAGAACACGCAGGTCTTTTTCGGCAAAACTGATGATTATATAAAATCTGACGTCGGCAAAGTTTTTTTGGGGATTGGGGCATGACGTTGTGATTGACAGGCTTATTGAGATGTTCGCCTACGCCTTCCTGGTCCGCGCCATAGCGGTCGGGTTACTCGTTTCGCTTTGCGCGGCCCTGCTCGGCGTAAGCCTGGTGTTGAAACGATATTCCATGATCGGCGACGGTCTTTCACATGTAGGGTTTGGGGCGCTCGCCATAGCTACGGCTATGAACGCCGCGCCGCTTAGCGTGGCCATTCCGGTTGTGGTGCTGGCGGCGTTCCTGCTGCTGCGGCTCAGCGAAAACAGCAAGATAAAGGGAGACGCCGCTGTCGCGCTGATTTCCACCGGAGCGCTGGCAGTCGGCGTAATGGTTATCTCATTTACATCAGGAATGAACACGGATGTTTACAATTATATGTTTGGCAGTATTTTGACCATGAGTAAGAGTGACGTCGCCCTTTCCATCATTCTGGCCGTTGTGGTGCTGGCGCTTTTTGTACTCTTTTATAATAGGATATTCGCCGTCACGTTTGACGAGAATTTCGCCAGGGCGATCGGGATAAATACCGGGCTGTATAATATGCTGATCGCCTTCTTAACCGCGATTACGATTGTGCTTGGTATGCGGATGATGGGCGCGCTGCTTATCTCCAGCCTTATCATTTTCCCCGCGCTGACTTCCATGCGCGTTTGCAAGCGGTTTATCAGCGTCACAATATGTTCGGCCGCCGTTTCCGTTCTATGTTTTTTAACAGGCGTTATCTTATCTTTTCTTTTCGCCGCGCCGACCGGAGCCAGCGTAGTGCTGGTGAATATAGCGGCTTTTTTTCTCTTTTGGGCGGCGCGCGCGGTTATGGACAGAATCCCTAAAAAACCCGGATAAGCAGCATATATATAACAGTTCCCGCGCCGACGGACAGCAGCATTTGACGCTTCCAAAGGTGCAGCGCGGCTACCGCGGCGGCGGCGATTAGCTCCGGCGCTCCGCGGCTGCCGGAGAGAAAGCCGACGTCTTTGAAGCAGAAGACAACCAATAGGCTGATGGCCGCGCCCGGCAGCACCTTACTCAAGTATTGAACAAATTTGGGCGTCGGCTTTCCGGCGGGGAATATCAGGAACGGCGCGAAACGCGTAATTTGCACGCCGGCGGTGATTATTGCTATCGTTATAATCAACTGACTCGTCGTCATCATGGTTTATAATTACGCTCCAGCGGGCCGCGCAGTATGGTCAGCGCGAGGAATATCGCCATCATCGCGGGGATCAGAAAATTCTCCGCGCCGATACATATCAGGCAGACAGCCGACAGAGCGAAGCCAATCAGCGCGCTGGCGTGATTCTTTTCTTTAAGCCATTGCTCGATAAATATGACGATGAAGAGGGCCGTCATAACAAAGTCCAATCCGTCGGAGTTAAAGCGAACGAAAGCGCCGAAAACAGATCCCAGCACGACCGCTATAACCCAATAGGCGTGGTTGAGGATTGTAACCGCGAACATGAACCGGATTCCGTCAACCCCGGGCGGAGGTTCGACGCCGCAATTAATGGAGAATGTTTCGTCGGTAAGCCCAGCGATCATGTACCATTTCCTTCCGCCCGCGTTTTTGTATTTGTCTAGCATAGTCAGCCCGTAAAAGACATGCCGGGCGTTCACCATAATCTCCAGCAGGAAAACGCCTAGGGGATTGAAAGCCGCGAGCAGCGGATTAACCGCCGCGAACTGCCCCGACCCCGCGTAGATGATCAGACTCATAAAGATCGTGACAAGCGGGTTGAAACCGGAAGCGCTCATCAGTATGCCCAGCGCGAAACCCAGGCACCCATAACCGGCGAGAATCGGCACGGTGTACGGAAACGCGGCCCGTATTACAGGACCGGCCGTGTTTATAAAATTGCCGGCGGCGTTATCCGCCGAGATAGGCTTTTTTAACATCATCGTCCTCCAGCAGATCCGCCGCGGGAGCGGACTTTATTATTCTGCCGGTTTCAAGTACATATCCGCGGGCAGCTATGGACAGCGCCATCCGGGCGTTTTGCTCCACCAGCAAGATTGTGCCGCCCAAGCGGTTAAGATCCCCGATAATTTCAAAGATTTGATCCACGAGTATCGGCGCGAGGCCCATGGACGGTTCGTCCATCATGAACAGACGCGGTTCGGACATCAGCGCCCTGCCCATGGCGAGCATCTGCTGTTCGCCGCCGGAAAGGGTTCCCGCCGGCTGGCGGCGGCGTTCTTTCAGGCGCGGGAACAGGGCGAAAACACGTTCCATCCGTGCGTGATTCCCCGATTTCGGACGCGTAAACGCGCCCATTTCAAGGTTTTCCTCGACAGTCATCTGGAGAAATACCGCCCGCCCTTCCGGCGCCTGAATGAGCCCGTCCCGCACTATCACATTCGTGGGCGCGGAGCTGATATTCTTCCCCATAAACGCGATCGAACCTCCCCGGCTTCGCAGCAGCCCGGAAATAGTTTTTAAAATGGTGGACTTCCCCGCCCCGTTCGCGCCGATCAGCGTTACGATTTCGCCTTCGTCCACATGGAAACTGACGTCCTTGACGGCGTGTATCGCCCCGTAGTAGACGTTAATATTTTCGACTTTCAGAACCACCGACGAACCCCTTTCCCAGATATGCCTCGATTACCTCAGGGTTGCCGCGTATCTCGTCGGGCGTGCCCTTCGCGATGATATTGCCGAAGTTGACCACGCATATGCCCTCGCATATCCCCATAACCAGCCGCATGTCGTGTTCTATGAGAAATATCGCGATCTGAAACACGTCGCGTATCTTGACGATATTATCCATCAGTTCGGCGGTCTCCGACGGGTTCATGCCGGCGGCGGGTTCGTCCAGCAGCAGCAGGGATGGTTTTGCCGCGAGCGCGCGGACGATCTCCAGCCGCCGCTGAGCGCCGTATGGCAGGCTTCCGGCTTTCGACTCCGCCAAGTCCTGCATATCGAAGATGGAGAGCAGTTGCCTCGCGCGCTCGCGCGCTTTTCTTTCCTGCTTCCAGTACGATGGCAATCTCAGTAAGCCGCTGATTTCGCTGTATTTTATCTGATTATGCAGCCCGATCTTCACGTTGTCCTCTACCGAGAGGTTCGCGAACAGGCGAATATTCTGGAATGTGCGGGCTATGCCCATTTTGCTGATCTGTACCGAGGTCTTATCAAAAGTGTCCACGCCGTTCAGCAGGATTGCGCCCTTGGTCGGCTGATACACCTTGGTCAGCAGATTGAATACGGTAGTCTTGCCCGCGCCGTTCGGGCCGATAAGCCCGGCGATCTCCGTTCTGCCAATCGCGAGGTTGAAGTCGTTTACCGCGCTCAGCCCCCCGAAATTTATGCCAAGGCCGCGGCATTCGAGTATGGGCGTAAAGGCGGCGTCGCGTTCGGGAACGAAGTTGACGCTTGGCAGCGGAGCCAGTTTAGTCTTGCGATCGCTCATGTCTTTGCCCCCCTCTTAAGACGCGGCCGTCCCAGTGTTGATTTTATGAACGCCGAGTTTGTAAGCAGCATAACGAGAATCAGCACAATCGCGTAAGCAAGCATCCGGTAATTGTTAAATCCTCGCAGCGCTTCCGGCAGTACGGTCAAAACGGCGGCGGCTATAATACTGCCCCAGATATTGCCGAGTCCGCCCAGAACCACAAAGACGAGAACCAGGATAGAGGTATTGAAATTAAACTTGGTGGGGACGATCGTATTGATGTTAAGCGCGAAGAGAACGCCCGCCGCGCCGGCAAGCACAGCGGAGATTACAAACGCGATCATCTTGTGTTTTGTGACGCTGATTCCGACGCTTTCCGCCGATATACGGTTGTCGCGCACCGCTAGGATGGCGCGCCCCGCGCGGCTGTTCACAAGGTTTTGGACAATGAACAGCGTGATCAGGATCAGGAGGAATCCGGCGGTGAACGAGGAGAGTTTTGTTATGCCCGACGCCCCGACCGGCCCGTTGATGATAACGCGTCCGTCGGGATTCAGCCGCAGGGCTTCGGCGCTGGTAAGCATACTGATACGCAAGCCCTTGGAATCCACCCCGACATACAGGCAATTGATGAGATTCAGTACAATCTCCCCGAACGCCAGCGTGACGATAGCCAAGTAATCGCCCTTCAAGCGCAATACCGGAACGCCGATAAGGATTCCGGCGATCCCCGCGAAAACCGCGCCGATAATCATCGCCGCCGCCAGTCGGATTTCAGGAACGGGTATAATGGGTTCGAGTACGGCGGCGGCCACAGCGCCCGCAAATGCCCCTATGCTCATAAATCCCGCGTGCCCCAGCGATAGCTCGCCGAGTATGCCTACTGTCAGATTGAGGGAAACAGCCATTACAATATACGCGCATATCGGCACGAGCTGCCCTTTCAGCGACGAGGACATCAGCCCGGCGCCCTGCGTTAACTGAGCCGCGATGAAACCAACTGTCACGAGCGAGTATGTAAAGATATCCGTTTTTGCCGTCCGGCTTAATCTCTTCATGGCGCCGCCTCAAACTTTCTCGTGTACTTGCCTGCCCAGCAGCCCCGCGGGTTTAACAAGCAGCACGACTATCAGCACGGCAAAGACAATGGCGTCGGAAAGCTGGGTTGAGATGTAGGCTTTCGCGAAGATCTCTATGATCCCGAGCAGCACCCCGCCTAGCATTGCCCCCGGAACAGAGCCTATGCCCCCGAATACCGCCGCCGTAAACGCCTTTATACCGGGCATGGAACCCGTCGTGGGCGACAGGGTCGGGTACGCGGAGCAGAGCAGCGCCCCCGCGACGGCGGCGAGCGCCGAGCCAATCGCGAAGGTGAGAGATATGGTGACGTTGACGTTTATGCCCATAAGGCTCGCGGCGTTTTTGTCCTCCGCGCAGGCGCGCATGGCCTTGCCCATCTTTGTCTTGCCGGTGAAAACCGTCAGGCAGATCATTATGGCGATACACGCGAGAATAGTTGTTATTGTCACATATGTTATTGATAATCCCCAGATTCTTACCGCGCCTGTCCCGACAATGGAAGTAAACACGCGCGGGTTCGATTTCCACAACAACAGCGCGGCGTTCTGCAGCAGGTAGCTCACGCCGATCGCGGTAATCAAAACCGCGAGAGAAGCCGCCTGCCGCAGCGGTTTATACGCGAAAGCCTCTATGATCACGCCCAGCGCGGCGCAGACGCACGCCGCCAGCAGCACGCCGATAACAGGCGGGATGCCGAAGCTGGCGGCGGCGAAAAAGCAGACGTAGGCTCCGACCATGATAATGTCGCCGTGCGCGAAATTCAACATCTTAGCTATGCCGTATACCATCGTGTAACCCAGGGCGATTATCGCGTATATGCCACCCAGGCTGACGCCGTTAATAAGGTATAAAATAAATGTCATTTGCCCTCCCCGCGTTCCGTAGTCAGCCGCGTGTCTATAGGCGGTATATTAATCCATACCGGCGTACGCGCCGCTTTGAATGATCATGCCTTTCGGGCTTTTTGTAACCGCGCCGGTATCGTCCCATTGCATACCGTTTCCGGTCAGCCCGTCGAATTTAAAGTTGCCACCGGTAAAGGTTGGGATGAGTTTTTCGCAGATCTCCGACGCCGTCATGTCAGGCGTACAGCCTGCCGCCGTCAGCGCGTTGTAGTAGGCGTACACGCAGTCGTAGCCGTCGGCGGCGAACTGGTTCGGAACCTCTCCGAATTGATCGCTGTATTTTTTCACAAAATCCGCCGTCAGTTTGTCCGTCGCGTCCGCGTTAAACGGGGTTAATAGCATTACGCCCTCCGCAAGCGATTTGTCGAAACCGTCCATGGTCAGGATGCCGTCCATCCCGTCCACGCCGAAAAATTTGGGGGCGTAGCTCATGGACTTGGCTTGAGCCATAATCAGAGAAGCCGGCGTATAGTACATCGGGAGGAAGATAAGCTCCGCGCCGGCGTTCTTGGCCTCGGTAAGCTGTACGTTGAAGTCGTTCTGGCTGGATTCGGTAAACGTCGTGGCGGACACAATTTCAAGCCCGAGTTCATCGGCTTTGATCTTGAAGCTGTTGTAAATCCCCATGGAATAAACGTCGTCGTTCTTATAGATGACGGCTATTTTACTCCCCAAATTTTTGTCGAATATGTACTGAGCCGACGCAAGCCCTTGGTTCGGGTCAACGAAGCACATCTGAAACACATTGTCTTTACGCGGGGTATTGACAATGCCAGTGAGCGGATCAGCCACGCCTCCGAGTACCTCGGCGGACGACGCGGACGGGGTCAGAAAGAAGATACGGTCGTTGCTGCTCTCGGCGGAGGTGGCGACGGACGGGGTAGATGTGACGGAACCAAGGAATATCTGCATTCCCCAGTCCTTAAGGGCGTTGTAAGCGTTGATGGCCTTTTCGGCGTCATGCTCGTCGTCCTGATATTGCAGCTCGAACTGAATACCCCCGAGCGCGTTGATTTCCTCAACGGCGATAGCGGCGCCGTTCTTAGCGGCGTTGCCATAGATTGCCGCGCCGCCCGTCAAAGGCCCCGTGCCCCCGATCTTGAATACGCCGGACGAACCGGACGAACCGCCGTTTTGCGAACAGGCGGTAAGCGCGGAAACGCATAGCACAGCGGCGGCCATGAGTGTTTGTACACGTTTAAATTCTTTTTTCATCTTCTATCCCCTTAGATTTAATATTTGGCACTTACAATATCACAAGATCGGCTATATATCAAGCGCATAAATTATGTGTGAAAATGAGGAGCCGACATTGCGCGTTCCGCCATTTTCATGGTATACTCACGATAATAAGCGGCTAAATAATATAATAGTACGATAATGTCGCCTGTTGAATTGCTGAAAGAAAGCGCTTATATGGGAGGAGTTTTGCAAATTGATAAAGCTGAAAATTTTAGAGCTGGCTGAAGAGAAGGGCATTGAAAAAGGCCGGCAAGAAACTAAACTGGAAACAGCGAGGGCCTTACACGCTGAAGGCGACAGCCTTGAAAAAATAGCGCGTACAACAAAGCTTCAAGTAGAATTTTTGAAAAGGGAACTAAACGTCGGATAACATTCAAATAAGGATGGTTAATATGAGTGAAATCTCATTATGCGCAAGCGACAGACGTTATGAAAAAATCAATGGAAAAATCTTTATGATGGCGACGCCTACCATGAATCATCAAGAAATTTCCTCTAACATATTTAGAATTTTTTCGTCGTATCTTAAAGGCAAGACATGCCGGGTATATGACGGCGCAAGTGTTTTCTTGGACAGCGAGAATACTTTTATCCCGGATGTGCTTATATTATGTGACAGAAGCAAGCGTAAAGCCGACGGCATCCATGGAGCGCCGGACTTGGTGGTTGAGATACTTTCCCCCAGTACGGCAAAAAGAGATATGGATGAAAAGAAAACCGCGTATGAAAAATACGGAGTTAAAGAATTCTGGCTGATTGATCCCGACGCTAAATCCATAACAATACATCATCTGAGAGACGGGAGTTTTACGGTAGATAATGTATATTACCATCGCGCCGGCACGGAGTTGGAATATATGCCGGAGGATGATTTAAAGGCACTTGTGCCTGATTTTACAACGGGTATATTCACCGACTTAACAATCAGTCTTGATGAGGTATTTGAATACGTTGAATAGCCCCGCTTCTCACTATAAAAACCCCCTCAGCCAGTCGGCTGAAGGGGGTTTTGGCTTTAACTGGCCGAGGACGACGCCCCAACCATCAGATACGGATGCGCGAGGCCGAACGTTAAGGTCCAATACGTATAGGCGTTTTTGGCTATATCGGTTTCAGCTTTGAGAATCGCGACCTTGCCGGCGTCCAGGTCATACAATGTGACCAGACCTGCCTGATAGTTAGTGGAAAGCGTTTTATACGTGTCTTTGGCCTTTTGCAGGTTTATTTCCAGCGATTTCTGATTCTGCTGAATCTGTGTTATCATATTATAGGCGTTGCGTATGGCGGCTTCCAGGTTGCGTTTGGTGTCGTCGTAATCACGCGCGGCTCTGGTCAGATTATTTTCCTTTTCCAATTTTGACTCCGTCATGGTGTCATTATAGGTGTCAACCGCGTACTGCGATTCTTTCAGCGCGGTTTCCTTCAGCTTAAGCGTCGGATCCGTATTTACGGAATCCGCGACTAATGCGCTGAGGCTGGGCTGCGGCAAGGCTTCCACGGTAGGCGTAAAATTGATGACGATCTCCCTGTCCATGGGCATCAGCAGGATCTGCCCCAAACTGCTCCGTTCGTCGGCGATCTTAAGCTCCAGAACCTCCTGATTCACCTTGCTCTGCTCTAATTCCTGCTCCGCAGTTCTAAGGGTATTGGCGCTGACCATGCCCAGTTCCAGCTTTAACTGTGTATTCTTTACATTTGTCGTTTGAAGGGCGATATTCTCAATCAGCATTTGGAGATCCATTTCATCCGTGGCAATGGACGACAAGGTATTGCGAAGCATATATTCTGTTGAATCTCTGACCATCTGCTCGTTGTACGGAATGTTCTCCATGGTGTTTTCCAGTTGGCGCAGTGCCCTTAGCGCGTCCGTAAACTGCTGGCCGTTGAGATCCGCCACATAACCCAGATAATTGATCTGATCCAGCAGGTTGCTGTGCTGCTCGTTTATTACATCTATGCTCTCCTTGAGGTTGAGCAGCGAGGAATTGGCGTTGAACGCGTTCTGCAAAGCTTGGTCATAGTCCATCACGATCGCGTTAGACGTGGTGGGCTGGTTTATCTCCATGATCTTCAGCGGATCCTTCCCGGTCGTAATGACAATCGTGTTGGTTTGTTCCTCCCATCCGATGGATATGCCGAAGGTTTCGGCCACAAAGCGCATGGGAACCAAAATGTCCGCCATGACCTGGCCGTTGTTGTACATGGGCGCGGCGGGCAGCTCTATCTGCTGTTTATTGAGGTACGCCCGTTTCGTGCCGACCGTCAAAACAAGTTCCGTATGATCCTTTGTCAGTGTAGCCGTCTGTGTAATGTCGGCCCATGAAACAAACGCGCCGGCGTAACCGGCTATCTCGCGCATGGCCATCATGGTGACGCCGCCCGAGCTTTGCGGTTTGGTTCTGAACGCCGTAAAGAAGCCGTCAACACTCAGGTTAGGCGTATTGTCGGCCGCCTGCGCAAAAGTTGAGCATACGCCCAAAATAAGCGCGCCCGCGACAGTCGCCGCCTTTTTAAAACGCATAATAATCCCCCCAGTAAAATTCTTTATTATTCTATAATATATGATCCCCCGCCAAATTTCAAGTAATAGAACGAATAGTAATAGAGCGGTCATTTTAACGCAAAAAACCCCTTACGGGGTTTTTTGCGTATCGTTAAGGAGTTACCGTAGGTGTAACGGACACTGTCGGAACAGGGGTCGCGTCGTCAGTCGGGCTGGTGTTGGTAACCGCGGCGTTGGTGTTGGTGTTGGCTCCTTCGTTATAGATAGCGGTCTGCGTGGCCGCGTCCCACGTTACCGGTACGCCGAACGCCTGTCCGAGCGCGCGGAACGGGATATACATGCGGTCGCCCTTTATCTCGGCCATAACCGGCAGATTGTCCGGGCTGAACATGGTGATGGATACGCCGTCCACTATCATGGTAGACTTGTTAAGCGTGAACTGCACAGTTCTGTTCGGGGCGAAGATTGTAGCGGTCTTATTGGTATCGTCCCAAACAATCTGGTTCTCGTCGCGCAGGCCGAAAGCGTTGGCGACGAAACGCAGCGGTACAAGAGTACTGTGGCTGGCCGCCGAGATATACGCCGCGGCGGGCATGGTGTACGAGACTCCGTTTACGGTGTAATAGTTCTCGCCGATAGTTACGCGTACTTCCTGAGAAAGTATGCTGCCCTGATCGTCAGGAGAAGATATTACGTTGATATACGGAGAGTAAACGCCGGCTGTGTTGAAGCCCGCCTTCCAGTTGACCTTTACTGATGATATAGCGCCTGTCTCGCTCGGTCTGGGACCTGTCAAGCCGTAGTTTTCGGCGACGGCTGTACCCCAAACAATCGCTTGATAGCTCTGTTTGTTGGTCACGGGAACTGTGCGATCCAGTTTTACGGCGACGTTTGATATTGTGACTGTGGACGCCGCTGTGGATTCACGCTCAATATCGAACGCTATGCTGGCGGTGTCGGTGCTGCTGGACAGCCATGAGCTGCTCTGGCTGGTGAATCCTCCTATACCTGAGGTGGTGATATTCTTAATCTTCATATCGCCGCTTGTTACCTGAATCTTCGTATCCGACGTGAACCACATGTCGGAATTGATCAGGTCGGTGATCGATATGCGGACCGTCTTATTCTTCAGCAGATAGCCGCCGCCGTTTTCCGTGATTTGTATATCGGCTGTCGGTTGATACTGATACCCTATCTTCAAGTCAGATACCTTGGTTGTCACTGTGATCGGGTCGACTATATGGGCTATAACCACGGATGAATAAGCTTCCTGATCGCCTGTAAGGCTGGTTGAGGACGGGTCGATAGAGAGTTTCAGATCGCCTGTCTGTTTACCGAAGCCCAGCTCAACGCTGACCCACAGGTCGAAGTCAATTGTTGCTTTCTTGTTTTGATTAACACGGATATTGTTTAGTGTAATCTTGTTATCGTTTACGGTTACAAACCCGTGTCTCTCACCGTCGTTCAGGTAAACGCCTCCGCCGATAGCGTTGCCGTCCAAGCCATACATGGTGGACGAATGCTTCGCTTCAAGATCAGCGGCATAGTCTCCGAGGTTTGAAATGTCCGTAATCTCTACCTTACGGAATTTCGCGCCTTTTACGGTGCTGTTATCCGTTGCCGGCAGTGCCAATACCGTCGTGCGGCTGGACCACCAAGCGTTGGATGTGCTTTCATACATTTGTACGTGCGCTGTCTTATGGGTATTGTCGTCCGCGTCGATACCGCTCCAGGAAGGGCCGATATAACGGCCGGATACCAAAGTCGGTACGGTATTGGTCGTTTTAAGCGACACAGCCCAGTCCACACGCTGCGCTACAAGGATCTCTTCTTCGGTTATATTGTCTTCGCCGTCGACATTCATTTTAATGTCAATAGACTTACCGGCGGCGGGCATAGGCGCGTCTTCGTCAGCCCAGAACATCAGATTGCTGATATAAACCGCGCCCTTCAATTGGTCGGACGCTCTGAAGCTGTTGCCTAACACAATCCACAATTCGTCGTCGTCGCCGTCGTCATATTGCGAGACGGTTAATTTATCATTATAC